>NZ_JALNUM010000041.1:0-48567 GCF_026540795.1 Methylobacterium sp. GC_Met_2 | reverse complement strand
CGGCGCTTTCTCCTGAATCGTCGCGCTGCCCCTCTCCCCCCCTGCTGCGCAGGGTACCCTCCCCCGCGGAGGGGGGAGGGAGGGGCTGGTTCTGCGGCACCAGATACTTCCGCAATTCATCCGGCTCGCGCACCGTCGCGGAGAGCCCGACCGCCGCGAGTCCCGGGCTCAGCCGGTGCAGCCGGGCCATCGCCAGCGACAGCAGATCGCCGCGCTTCGACGTCACGAGCGCGTGCAATTCGTCCAGCACCACGCAGCGCAATCCCGAAAAGAACTCAGCCGCCTCGCGATGGGCGATCAGCAGCGCCAGCTGCTCGGGCGTGGTCAGCAGGATGTCGGGCGGCCGGCTGATCTGACGGGTGCGCTTGTGGGCCGGCGTGTCGCCGGTGCGGGTCTCGACGCGCACCGGTAGATCCATCTCGGCGATCGGCGCATCGAGGTTGCGGGCGATGTCGACCGCCAGCGCCTTCAGCGGCGAGACGTAGAGGGTGTGGAGCCCCTTGGGCTTCAACGTCTGCGGCCTGCGTTCCGCGAGGGCGACGAGGCTCGGCAGGAACCCCGCGAGCGTCTTGCCGGCCCCGGTCGGCGCCACCAGCAGGGCCGAGCGGCCGGCCCCGGCGATCCGCAGGAGATCGAGCTGGTGCGGCCGGGGGGCCCAGCCGCGCGCGGAAAACCACGCCCGGAACCGCTCCGGCAGGATCTCCGCCGGGTCGCTCAGGCGAGCGCCATCAGGAAGCGGTCGATCAACTCCAGGGCCTGCTCACTGATCGGGCTCGGATAGCGGGCGAAGACGTGGCAGCCGCCGGGATAGATCGCCGTGTGGCCGCCATTCCCCGCCGCCGCCCAGCGCGCCGACATGTACAGCGTATCGTCAAGCAGAGGATCCCTGGTGCCGATCGTGAACAAAGCGGGCGGGAGTCCCTTCAGCTCGGCATAGATCGGCGACACGTCCGGCCGGCGGCGGTCGATCCCCTCGCGGACATAATCATCGGCGAACCGCGTCAGGTCGCGGGTGTTCACGACCAAGCGCTCCTCGCCCCAGTTGCGCACCGAGGGGGTGAGACCGAGGTCGAAGAACCCGGCATTGAGGTTGGCGCCACGGAAGGCCCGCGTCAGGTTGTGCTTGTCGCGCAGCCGCAGCAGCACCATCACGGCGAGCTGAGCGCCCACCGATTCACCCCCGATGGTCAGGGCGTTGATGCCGAATTCGGCCTTGCCGGGCCCGGCAAGCCAGAGAGCCGCCGCCTCGCAGTCGAGGAGGGCGGCCGGGTAGGGATGCTCGGGGGCCAAACGGTATTCCACCGACAGCGCGACGAACCCGCAGGCATCGGCGATCCGCTCCAGCCAGGGATCCTGCTCGTCGGCCGCACCCCAGACCCAGCCGCCCCGGTGGATGTGCAGGTAGGCCCCGCGCAGCTTGGTGCCCGCCTTGGGTTTGATCACGCGGATCTTGAGCGGACCGCCGGGCCCGTCGATCGTCAGCCACTCGGCTCGGGCGCTCTGCGGCATCGCGGGCGCGGCCTTCGTACCGGCCCGACGGCGCGCGCGCACCTCCGCGATCGACAGCGACCAGGGATCGGGCAAGGCCGCGTGGGCGGCCACGATCTCGGCATTCAGCCGGGTGATCTCGGGATCGATCGTCGCCGGGTCGAACAGGGCGTGGTCGATCATCGTGCGTCTGGTCCCGTCGGCACTTCAAACCCCTCGGCAACGTACAGACCCGGGAGGTTTTCCCACGGCCATCGTAACACACGCCGGGCATTCCTCGGACGCGCCTCCCGCCGCGCCGGACATCTTGGCGAGGTGATCGCCACTTGCCATGTCGAGAGCGCGGGAGAAATTAGCCAACGCTCGATCGCCCAACGGGTTTCGATGCGGTGTGACGTCCTGGCCACG
Organism: Methylobacterium sp. GC_Met_2; assembly: GCF_026540795.1. Classification (NCBI taxonomy): domain Bacteria; kingdom Pseudomonadati; phylum Pseudomonadota; class Alphaproteobacteria; order Hyphomicrobiales; family Methylobacteriaceae; genus Methylobacterium; species Methylobacterium sp. GC_Met_2. Next base: position 46,671 of record NZ_JALNUM010000041.1, on the reverse strand, counting down.
GTTCCGCCCGCTTCATCGCCGATCGAACGGCACAGAGTTTCACGAGGACACGATGCTCGTCGATCATCAGCGGCACCGGCGGGACGACACACACCACACGGTGCCGCCGGGCGCCTACGGGCCGGATTCCCATCGCCCCCGGGACTCGACGCTCCGGCGCTTCCTCGGCGGCTCGCCCGCCGGCGTGATGGCGCGCCTGCTGTTCCTGTCGATCCTGGTCGGCGCCTTCATGTCGATGCTCGGCGTGACCCCGGGGCGCCTGTTCTGGCACCTCTATGACTCGACCCGGGCGCTGCTGGAGGTCGGCCTTGCCTCGCTGCACGATTTCGGCGGCTGGATCGTCGCGGGGGCGATCGTGGTCGTGCCGCTCTGGTTGATCGCGCGGCTCTTCGCCGTCTCGCGCTGACCGGCAGCCCACGCGTCGGCGCGCGTTCAAGATGGTTTGCGTCCGCGTGGGTTCACGAATCGTTCGTGCCCGCTAAGCTTGCGGCATGACGACCGTGATCCCGCGCCTCGACCGACCGACGCATCGCCGGGTGCTGGCCCTCGCCCTGCCGATGACGCTCGCCAACGTCACGACGCCGATGCTCGGCTTCGTGGGTGCGGCGGTGATCGGCCGGCTGGGCGACGCGGCCCTGCTCGGGGCCGTCGCGCTCGGCGCGGTGATCTTCGACGCGATTTTCTGGTCCTTCGGCACCCTGCGCATGGCGACCGCCGGGCTGACCGCGCAGGCGGTCGGCGCCCGGGATGACCGGGAGGTCGACCGGATCCTGGCCCGGACGCTGGCGGCGGGTGGACTGATCGGCCTCGTCCTCGTGACCCTGCAGGGCTTGATCGGGCCGATCGCCTTCGCGATCAGCGGGGCGAGCGACGCGGTGCGCGCCGGGCTCGCCACCTATTTCCACATCCGCATCCTGTCGGCACCCTTCGTGCTGGCGAATTACGGGGTGCTCGGCTCGGTGCTGGGCCGCGGCCGGACCGATCTCGGCCTGCTGCTCCAGGTGGCGATCAACCTGATCCATATCGGGCTGACGCTCGCCCTGGTCCTGGGCTTCGGTTTGGGGCTGGCCGAGGCGGCGCTGGCCACGGTCTGCGCGGAAGCGCTGGGATTCGGGCTGGGGCTGGTCGTCCTGGGGCGGCTGGGCTCGCATCCGTTCCGGGTGCGCCTGCGCGACCTGCGCGACGCCGCAGCCCTGCGCCGGACGCTGAGTGTCAACGTCGACGTGATCCTGCGGACGCTCGCGCTGATCACCGCCATCGTCCTGTTCTCGGCACTCGGGGCCCGGCAGGGCGACGTGGTGCTGGCGGCCAATTCGGTGCTGTGGAATCTCTTCCTGATCTGCGGCTTCTTCCTCGACGGCTTCGCCACCGCGGCCCAGACGCTGTGCGGGCGCGCGGTGGGCGCCCGGGACGAAGAGGCGTTCCGCGCCTCGGCCGCTTTGAGCCTGCGCTGGTGCCTCGGTTTCGGGCTCGGGGTGAGCCTGCTGTCGCTGGTCGGCGGCCCCGCCTTCATCGACTTCGTCACGACGAACGCGCTGGTACGCGAGACCGCGCGGGCCTATCTGCTCCTGGCCGCTCTGGCCCCGCTCGCGGCCGCGGCGCCGTTTGCCTATGACGGGATCTATATCGGGGCGACCTGGACGCGGGCGATGCGCAACCTGATGCTGTGCGCCCTGGCTGTCTACGTCGCGACGCTGGCGCTGGTGCAAGCGCTCGGCCTCGGCAATTTCGGGCTGTGGCTCGCCTTCGTGGCGTTCCTGGGCGCCCGCGGGTTTGGTCAGGCCGTCGCGTACCCGGCGCTCGCCCGCGCCACATTCACGTCCGGTATCCCGCAATCCCTTCGGAATGCAGCCTGAGGCGCCGGGAGCGGGTTAGGTCGACCGTCGCACCGCCCTGTCAGCGCGGGTCCTTCCACGTGGTGGCGACGGGGGCGGGCGCCTCCGCCGCTGCGGATCGTTTCACGGAAGGCGCCTCCCGCGGCACCGCGGCCTCCGCCCGGCGCGGGAGGGGCCGCCGCGAAGCTGCATCGCGGTAGCGACGGCCACGCCGCACGCGGCGGTGCCGCCGTTCCGTCGAATGACCGACGAAGCCACCGACCACGGCCCCCGCGACGGCACCGATCGGTCCGCCGACCAGAGCGCCCGCGACGGCCCCGGAGCCGACCCCGAGCGTCGTCCGGCTCTGCGCGCCGGCCGGTCCAGGCACGGCGAGTGCGCCGACCAGAACGAAGGCGGCCAGAACTTTGCGCATGTCAGAGATTCCACAGTCCGAGATTTGAATACGGGCCGCTTTTAATCGTCTGAACATGACCAAACCGCGGCTTCGACTCTCGAAGATTGAGGCTGGTGTCAAACCACGGCGGAACTCACGAAACCGTACCTCTGGGGGTGTGGCGCGCCGCGCGACGTGCTTTAGGGTGCGCTGCAACGACGACGGGCCGCGCGAGCGGCCGCACGCGGGAGAAGCCCATGGCCCTGACGACCGACCTGCGCCTGCGCCGGAGCGTGCTCTACATGCCCGGCTCGAACCAGCGGGCGCTCGACAAGGCGAAGACGCTGCCGGTGGACAGCATCATCCTCGATCTCGAGGATGCGGTCGGCCCGGAGGAGAAGGAACTCGCCCGCACGCAGGTCTGCGCGGCGGTCAAGGGCGGGGAATACGGCAGCCGGGAGCTCGTGATCCGGGTCAACGCGCCGCAGACACCCTGGGGCGAGGCGGATCTCCATGCCGCCATCGAGGCCAAGCCCGACGCGATCCTGATGCCCAAGGTCTCGTCACCAGCCGTGCTGGAGAGCATCGCCGACCGGTTGGAATCCCTCGATGCACCGGAGAACCTCGCGATCTGGGCGATGATCGAGACGCCGGCCTCGATCCTGAACATCCAGGAGATCGCCCGGGCCAAGCGCGACCCGCGCAATCGCCTGACCTGCCTCGTGCTCGGCACCAACGACCTCGCCAAGGACACCTGGGCGAAGATCGTGCCCGGCCGCGTGCCGATGCTGCCCTGGATGATGATGGCTTTGGCCGCTGCCCGGGCCGAGGGCCTGGCGATCCTCGACGGTGTCTACAACGACATCGCCGACACCGAGGGCTGCCGCGAGGAATGCCGTCAGGCCCGAGACCTCGGCTTCGACGGCAAGACCCTGATCCACCCGACGCAGCTGGAGCCCGCCAACACCTCGTTCGCACCGACCGAGGAGGAGGTGCGCCGGGCCAAGCTCGTGATCGAGGCGTTCGAGCGGCCGGAATACGCCAAGCGCGGCGCGATCAAGCTGGAGGGCCGGCTCTACGAACGGCAGCACCTCGGCGTGAACCGTCGGGCGGTGACCTGGGCGGAGGCCATCAAGGCGAAGGGGTTCTGAGGGGCGGGCGGACGGACGTGTTTCGTTCGCTGCGCCAGCGAAAGCCACAGTCCCCCCCTCGCCCCGCTTGCGGGGAGAGGGATGAGGACCTTGTCGTCGGCGCATCGAGGCGGCAGCCGAAGGTGAGGGGGCGATTCTGGAGGAGTCTCGTCCTAAATCGCCCCCTCACCGCCGCTGCGGCTTCGCCTCCGCTTCCCGCACGGACGACGAGGTCCATGCGGGCCTCTCCCCGCGCGCGGGGAGAGGGAGTCGCCGGCCGAAAATCCCGACCCTCAAACAGACACCACCGTAAATCGCGTCCGCTGCGTCCGCGCATCCCGGGCCGTGACGGCGATGTGGCCGCCTTCCTCAAGCCCGGCCAGCGCCCGCAGCACGAGCGCGTGCTCCACCCCGAAAGTGCGCGCAAAGGCGCGGCTGTCGCCCGGCAAGCCGAGTTCCAGCGACGCAAGAAGGCCGGCCTCGAGAGGCGGCAGCGTTGGGTGGGCCGCCGATACCCGGTCGAGGGCCGCGACGAACGCCGCTTCCCCGGGCGATGTGCTCACGCTGCCGCGCGCGCCTCAAGCGTCACCAGCACCGACTTGGAGGTCGGCGTGTCGCTCTTCTCGCCGAAGGTCGAGAGCGGCACGAGCACGTTCAGCTCCGGATAATAACCTGCCAGCGCACCACGGGGCATGTCGAACGGCACGAGGCGGAAATCCTCCGCGCGCCGGGTGATGCCGTCATCGTGCGTCCCGACGATGTCGACGCGCTCGCCGAGCCGGTCGCGGATCTCCACGAGGTCGTCGGGGTGGGCGAACACCACGCGGCGCTCGCCGTAGACGCCTCGGTATCGATCATCCAGGCCGTAGATCGTGGTGTTGTACTGGTCGTGGCTGCGGAAGGTCTGCAGCACGAAGGTGTCGTTCGTCTTCCGCGCGGCCTGATGCTCGGTCTCGTCCGGCAGGGCATCGGCGGAGAAATTGGCCCGGCCCGTGGCGGTCTCGAACACCCGCTCGGCCGCGAGGTTGCGGAGCTTGAAGCCGCGCGGCTTGCGGACCCGGCTGTTGTAATCCGAGAAGCCGGGGATCGTGGCGCCGATCGCCGCGCGGATCCGGTCGTAATCGGCCGCGAAACCGGGCCAGTCGATCGTTGCGGTACCGACCGTCGCCGCAGCGATCCCGGCGATGATGGCGATCTCCGAGCGCAGCTCCTTCGAGGCCGGCTTGTTGATGCCGCCCGAGCCGTGAACCATGCTCATCGAATCCTCGACGGTCACGATCTGGGTCTTGCCCTCCGCGTTCCGGTCGATCTCGGTGCGGCCGAGACAGGGCAGCAGGTAGCCGACCGCGCCCGGCACGAGATGGCCGTGGTTGAGCTTCGTGGCGATGTGCACGGTGAGCCGGCATGAGGCCAGAGCCTGCGCCACCACCGGGGTATCGGGGGTCGCCCGCAAAAAGTTGCCGCCGAGCCCGATGAAGGCCTTGGACGTGCCGTCCCGCATGGCCCGGATCGCCGCCAGCACGTTGTGGCCGTGCCGGCGCGGCATGGCGACCCCGAAATGCCGCTCCAGCGCATCGAGGAAGTCCGCCGGTGGCCGCTCGTTGATGCCGACCGTCCGATCGCCCTGCACGTTGGAATGGCCGCGCACCGGGCAGAGCCCCGCGCCGGGTCGGCCGATATGGCCGCGCAGGAACAGGAGGTTGGCGATCTCGCGGATCGTCGCCACCGAGTGCCGGTGCTGGGTCACGCCCATGGCCCAGGTCGCGATGACCCGCTGAGCCCCGAGATAGACATCCGCCATCGCGGCGATCTCGTCCATCGTGAGGCCCGACTGGTCGAGGATCGCCTCCCAGGCGGTCGCCTCGACGGCGGCGCGGTAGGCGTCGAGCCCCGCGGTGTGGTGCTCAAGGAACGCCCGGTCGAGGAGCGAGGGCCGGCCGGCCGCCAGCGCCTCGGCGTCGCGGGCGAACACGATCTTGGCGATGCCCCGGAACGCCGCCATGTCGCCGCCGGAGCGCGGTTGCAGGTAGTGACTGGCGATCGCGCCGCTCGAACCGCGCAGCATCTCGACGGTGTTCTGCGGGTCGGCGAAACGCTCCAGCCCGCGCTCGCGCACCGGGTTCAGCACCACGATCTCGGCGCCGCGCTCGGCCGCCCGGCGCAGGTCGCCGAGCATGCGCGGATGGTTGGTGCCGGGATTCTGGCCGACGCAGAAGATCGCGTCCGCCTTCTCGAAATCCTCCAGCAACACCGTGCCCTTGCCGATGCCGATCGCATCGACGAGGGCCACGCCGCTGGCCTCGTGGCACATGTTGGAGCAGTCGGGGAAGTTGTTGGTCCCGTAGGCGCGGGCGAAGAGCTGGTAGATGTAGGCGGCCTCGTTCGAGGCGCGGCCCGAGGTGTAGAACTCGGCCTGATCCGGGTGATCGAGCCCGCGGAGTTCCGCGCCGATCTCCGCGAAGGCCTCGTCCCAGCTCACCGGCAGGTAGCGGTCGCTTGCCGCGTCGTAACGCAGCGGGTGCGTGAGGCGACCCTCGCCCTCAAGGGCGTAGTCGCTCCAGGTCCGCAGCTCGGTGAGCGTGTGCTTGGCGAAGAAGGACGGCGGCGTGCGCTTGTCGGTCGCCTCCCAGGAGACGGCCTTCACGCCGTTCTCGCAGAACTCGAACGACGAGCCGTGCTCCGGGTCACCCCAGGCGCAGCCGGGGCAATCGAACCCGTCGGGCTGGTTCGCCTTCAGCAGGGCGCGGGCGCCCGTCAGGGGCGCGCGGCTGCTGAGCAGATGCTTGCCGCAGCTCTTCAGAGCACCCCAGCCGCCGGCGGCGGAGGAGCGCTTGGAAGACCCTTCAGACTGGGCCATGAACCGTCCTGAAATTGATGACACGAGCAATCTCGCAACCGCGAGATAAGCGTGTCTGCGCCGCCCTCACAATGGCGTGCGGGCGCAGGCCCCTCATGCACGGGGCACAGGCTAAACGCCCGTTGTGCAAAGTGTTTCTAAGGAATGATCCAGCGTATCTACGCGGCGCGGGCGAGATCACCCGCATCACGCCCGACCAGCGCGTCGAGTCGCGTCACGCCCGCCCGGTCCATCCGCTCCCGCAAGCCCGCCTTGATGCGCCCGATCAATCCCGGCCCGTCATACACCAGGGCCGAGTAGAGCTGCACGAGGCTCGCGCCGGCCAGGATCTTGGTCCAGGCGGCCTCGGCCGAGTCGACGCCGCCGACGCCGATCAGCGGCAGGTCTGTGCCGAGGCGCAGCCGCGCCTGGGCCAGCATCCGCGTCGCCGGCCCGAACAGGGGCCGGCCTGAGAGCCCGCCGGTTTCCCGGGCGAGCCCCTGCTCGGCGAGGCACGCAGGGCGCGCCACCGTGGTGTTCGAGACGACGAGCGCCTGCACGCCCCGGCGCCGGGCGGTGGCGCAGACGGCATCGAGGGCGTCCAGCGCCATGTCGGGGGCGATCTTCAGCAGGATCGCCGCGGACGCACCGGTCGCGTCCCGGGCCTCGACCGTGCGGGCGAGCAAATCGTCCAGGAACGCCTCGCCCTGAAGATCGCGCAGGCCTGGCGTATTCGGCGAGGACACGTTGACGGTGACGAAGTCGACCAGGGGCGCCAGGGTGGATGTGCACGCCGCGTAATCGGCCAGGCGATCGGCCGACTCCTTGTTGGCCCCGATATTGACGCCGACGATGCCGGGCCGACCGGCCCGGGCGCGCAGGCGGGCGGCCACGACCGCCAGCCCCTCGCTGTTCAAGCCGTAGCGGTTGATCACCGCGCGGTCGGCGGTGAGACGGAAGACCCGCGGCTGCGGATTGCCGGGCTGAGGCTGCGGCACGACGCCGCCGACCTCCACGAAGCCGAATCCGAGGCCAAGCAGCGCGTCCGGCACACGCGCGCCCTTGTCGAAGCCGGCCGCGAGCCCGACCGGATTGGGAAACCGGCGACCGAGGAGTTCGACGGCCAGCCGTTGATCGTCGTCGGGCCGGCGTCCGGCCGGCATGAGCGCCAGGGCGCGCAGGGTCAGATCGTGCGCGCGCTCCGCGTCGAGGCGGTGGAGCAGCGGCCGGACGAGCGGAAAGACCGTGCCGATCATGCCGGCAGGAGCCCGGCCGGGAACACGTGCCGGCCTTCCGCATCGAGGGGCAGCGCGTCTACCGACTTCACGGCATTGAGGGAGAGCGGGCCATAGAGATGCGGGAACAGATCGCCGCCCCGCGACGGCTCGTGGCGCAGGGCGTCGCCGAGGGCTTCCGCGTCGACGGCGATCAGGAGCAGATCGGCCTGCCCGGCGAAGTGGCGGGCCGCCGTCTCGGCCGCCTGGGCCGCGGTAGAGAAGTGGATGAAGCCGTCCTGACGGTCGATCGGGGCGCCCTCGAACCGCCCCGCGGCCTCGGCCTCCTGCCACAGATCACGCGGACAGATCTTATAGATGAGCGCCATCGAAGCTCCCCGAACCGTGGCGTGGATAGAGGTGCCGCCGACCTGCGGCAACACCGAGACGCCCCGCGATTCGAGGAGCGATTGCAATCTGCCGCCTATAGTTCTACTTTCCTACGACTAGGCGGCGCGTCATAGAGCAACGTCCGGGCCGGGATATCAGGCCGCGGCCGCGGCAGGTCTGATGTTTCCGTGCGTAACCGCGGGGTGCCGACCCTGCCCGGCGGGATATCGTCTTCGTGCCCCTACGACGGCCAGCCTCAAGCTGGCAGGATGGAGGCGCCGGCCCGCTCACGGTGAAGCCTTCGAGTCCGCCATGCTGTCGCACGAGCAGATCTGGAACGCCATCGACCGGCTCGCCGAACGGCACGGTTATTCGGCCTCGGGCCTTGCCCGCCGCGCCGGACTCGATGCGACGAGCTTCAACCGCTCCAAGCGTGTCGGTGCGGACGGGCGCAAGCGCTGGCCCTCGACGGAATCGGTCTCGAAGGTGCTGGCCGCCACCGGCTCCAGCCTGGACGAGTTCCTCCGGCTGATCGAGGCGCGGGAGATACCGGCCCGCACCATGGTCCCGCTGATCGGTCTGACCCAGGCCGGCGCCGGCCGCCTGTTCACCGACGAGGGCATGCCCACCGGCGGCGCGGGCTGGGAGGAGATCGAGTTCCCGGATCTCGGCGAGGAGCGTGCCTTCGCACTCGAGATCCAGGGCGATTCGATGATGCCCCTGTTCCGCGACGGCGACGTGCTGATCGTCTCGCCGACCGCAAGCGTGCGCAAGGGCGACCGCGTCGTGGTCCGGCTGCACGGGGGCGAGGTGCTGGCCAAGGAACTGAGGCGGCGCACGGCCCGGACCGTGGAGCTTGCCTCTCTGAACCCCGAGCACGCGGATCGGGTCCTGAATCTCGGCGAGGTCGCCTGGATGGCGCGGGTGATGTGGGTGCGGCAGTAGAGACCTTCGGCTCGACCGAAGGCCCCGATCGTCACAGACGGCTTGGCCGCGGCGGCGTTCGCCGTTATCGCTGGCCCGTCGCGGGCCTCCCGCATCCGCTGAGCGCGAACGCAGCATGGCGCAACCCGGGACGGATCCCCACGCGGAGGCGCTGTCGCCCGAGACACGTGCGCTCTTCGACGCCCTGCCGACGCCGAGCCTGCTGCTCGATGCACAGGGCCGCATCCGTCACGCCAACCCCGCCCTCGAACGCCTGACCGCGCAGCCGGCGGAGGCGCTCGTCCGGCAGGGGCTCGACCTCATCAAGGCCCCGCACGCGCAGACGCCGCACACACCTGATCCCGCCCGCGACGGCGCGCAGGAATTCCCGGCGGCGCGGGCGGACGGGACGAGTTTCTGGGCCTGCCTGACCACGGTACCGCTGCCCGGCACCCCGTTCCGGATCGGCCAGATCCTCGACATCACGACGCGCCGCGAGGCGGAGGGTGCGCTCGCCCTGTCCCGGCAGCGCGAGGCGCTGGGGCTCCTGACCAACAGCGTCGCCCACGAGTTCAACAACTTCCTCCAGATCCTGATCGGCTACATCGACGGCCTGAAGCGCCGGCTCGGTGACCGCCAGGAACCGTTCATCCAGCGAGCGATCTCCCGCTCGGCCGACGCCACCGAGCGGGCGGCCATCCTGACGCGCCAGCTCCTCGCCTATTCCCGCCGCATCGCCCCGGACGTGCGGGCGGTCGATCTCGATGCCATCGTGGCGGATCTCGCGGCGCGCATCGCGCCCGACCTGCCCGCCGGGATCCGCCTGACGGTCACGCCCACCGCCGGCCTGCCGCGGGCGATCAGCAACCCGACCCAGATCGAGTTCGCCGTGCGGCACCTCGTCGCCAATGCCTGCGAGGCGATGCCTTCCGGGGGTACCCTGACGCTCTCGACCTTCCGGATCGACCCCGGCGACCGGGCGATGCAGCATCCGGGGGAGGGCAGCGTCGGCATCCTGGTGGCCGATACCGGGCAGGGCATGTCGCCCGAGATGCTGGCCCGGGCGCTCGCCCCGTTCCAGACCAGCCGCGAAGCCGGCCGCGGCGCGGGCCTCGCGATCGTCCACGGCCTGATGAAGCGGCAGAACGGGACCATCACCCTCGACAGCCGGACCGGCGCGGGGACGGAGGTGCGTCTATCGTTCCCGGCGGCACCGGACCGGACGCTGCATTGAGCGCTCTCCGCCGGAGTGGAGACCGGTTCGGCGCATGAGCGCGCTTCACAACAGGCGCGGAGAGCCGCGCGCGATTGCGACGCGCACGGTACATGACAGTGATGCCAGCCTCGCCGGATGAGGCGGAGGTTCCCTCTCCCACACGGGCGAGGGGGCCTGTCGCGCTTGCCAACCCTGTCCGGCGGACGCATGTCGCGTATCGCGTGCAACGCGATCGGGCACGGCCCTAAATCACCGTGCGCCCTGCCGGATCGGCCATGAGCAACAGCGAACGTCACCGCGCCGTCGCTGACGCAGGACTAAAACCCGCGCTCAGCCGTTCCCATATTGTTGCTGGCGCTCCGCGCCGTTCGGTTCTCGTCCCCAGGGGCCTGTTCATGTTGACTCAGATTTCGCGCCGCCGGCGTGTGGCCGCCCTCCTGGCGCTGGCCACCGCGCTGACCGTCGCGGCGCCCGTCGTCGAGGCCCGTCCGGGCGGCGGCGGCTCCATGGGCTCGCGCGGTTCGCGCACCTTCAACGCGCCCTCTGCCACGCCGACAGCGCCGGGCGGCGGCATGACGATGCAGCGTTCGCAGACGTCTCCGTCCCCCGGGATGGGCAGCCCCGGTATGCAGGCCCCCGCGCAGGGTCGCCGGTTCGGCGGCGGCTTCTTCGCGGGCCTGCTCGGGGCCGGCCTGATCGGCGCGCTGCTCGGCGGCGGCTTCTTCGGTGGCCTCGGCGGCCTCGCCTCGATGATCGGCCTGCTGTTCCAAGTCGGGCTGGTCGTGGTCGTGGTGATGCTGGCGCTCCGCTTCTTCCGCCGCCGGAACGAGCCGGCCGGCGCGGGTGCGCCCTACGCGCGCTCGTCCCTCGACGGCCAGCAGGGTCCGACCGGCCCGATGGGCGGTGCACCGGGCGGTCCCGGCGCCGGAATGTTCGGCGGCCAGCGCCCGCCGCAGAACCGCCCCGTGCAGATCGGTCCGAACGACTTTCAGGCGTTCGAGCGCCTGCTCGGCGATATCCAGGACGCCTACTCCCGTGAGGATCGCGTCACGCTCGGCAACCTGTCGACGCCCGAGATGGTCAGCTACTTCGACGAGGAGCTGCGTAACAACGCGTCCCGCGGCGTGGTGAACAAGATCACGGACGTGAAGCTGCTCCAGGGTGACCTCGCGGAATCCTGGGGCGAGGATCGCACCGACTACGCCACCGTCGCGATGCGCTACGCCCTCAAGGACGTGATGGTGGAGCGGGCCGGCGGCCGGATCGTGAGCACGGATTCGTCGGAGGCCACCGAGTTGTGGACCTTTCAGCGCCAGCCCGGCCGCGGCTGGGTGCTGTCGGCGATCCAGCAGACCCGCTGACCGCACTGCGCCCCGGCATGCGCCGGGGGGCTGCTTACCTCAGGCCGGCGCCGCCTCCGCGGGGCCGGCTTTTCTTTGGGCGTCCCACAGGTTGGCGAGGTCCACGAACCCCGACACCGGGATCTCCTCGGCCCGCGCGGTCTCGGCGAGGCCCGCGGCCTCCAGAAGGCGTCCGGCCTCCGGTGTCAGGGCCTTCAGGCTCTGGCGCAGCATCTTGCGGCGCTGGCCGAACGCCGCACGGGTCACCGCCTCGAGCGCTCCGACGCGGCAGGGCAGGGGCTCCCGTCGCGGCACCAGCCGGACCACGCTCGACGTGACCTTGGGCGGCGGCACGAAGGCCGTGGGGCTGACATCGAACAGGATCTCGGCCTCGCTGCGCCAGCCGCACAGCACGCCGAGGCGCCCATAATCCGCCCGCTGCTCCGGCCCGGCGACGATCCGCTCGGCCACCTCGCGCTGGAACATCAGTACGGCCTGATCCCACCAGGGCGGCCACGCCGCACCGTCGAGCCAGCCCGTAAGCAGAGCCGTGCCGACATTGTAGGGCAGGTTGCTGACGATCCGGGCCGGGCCGGACCCGATCAACGGCCGCGGATCGAACACCAGTGCATCGGCATCGACCACCTCCAGGCGTCCGGGATAATGAGCGGCGATCTCGGCCAGCGCCGGCAGCGCGCGGGGGTCGCGCTCGATCGCCACGACGCGGGCGGCGCCCTCGGCGAGCAGCGCCCGGGTGAGCCCACCGGGTCCGGGGCCGACCTCCACCACCGTGACGCCCTCCAGCGGCCCGGCGGCGCGCGCGATCCGGCCCGTCAGGTTGAGATCATACAAAAAGTTCTGGCCGAGCGCCTTCCGGGGTTCGAGCCCGTGCCGGGCGACGACCTCGCGGAGCGGGGGTAGACCGTCGCCGGCGCTCACAGCTCGTCCTCCGGGTCGAAGTGCCGGGCGCCGGCGGGTCTCGGCCGTCCGGCATAGACGTTGAACGGGATGACCTCGCCGCCGGGCGTCTCGGCGGGATCGGCGGCGTTGGCAGCGAGCCGGGCGGCCAGGCGCAGGGCCGCCATGAGGCTGTCGGGCCGCGCGATTCCCTGGCCGGCGATGTCGAAGGCCGTGCCGTGGTCCGGCGAGGTGCGCACGAACGGCAGGCCCAGGGTGACGTTCACCCCGTCGTCGAACGCGATGGTCTTGATCGGGATCAGAGCCTGATCGTGGGTCGGCGCCAGGGCGACGTCGTAGGCTGCCCGGGCGCGGGCGTGGAACAGGGTGTCGGCCGGGAGCGGCCCCCGGATGTCGATCCCGGCCGCGCGCAGCCGCGCCACCGCGGGGGCGAGCACGTCGCGATCCTCGTGGCCGATCGTGCCGGCCTCGCCGGCATGGGGGTTCAGGCCAGCGAGCACGAGGCGCGGCTCCGGCAGCCCGAATCTCTGCCGCAGATCCCGGGCGACGATGGTGGCGGTTTCCTCCACCAGGTCCTGCGTGAGGAGGCCGGGCACATCCTTCAGGGGCACGTGGATCGTCACCGGCACGACCGAGAGCCCCGCGCTCCAGATCATCATCACCGGCCGCGGCGGCGTGCGCCCGGGGGGCACCGACAGGGCCGCCAGGAACTCGGTATGGCCGGGATGGGCGAAGCCGGTCCGGGTCAGAACGAACTTGGCGATTGGATTGGTGACGACGGCACTGGCGCGGCCGGCCTTCACGAAGCCCACGGCGGTGGTGATCGACTCGATGGTCGCGCCCGCGTTGACGGTGTCCGGAACGCCAGGCTCGGCGCTGACTTGGGCGCCGCTCGGCAGCGGCACGACCGGCAGGGCGCTGGGAAACACCTCGGCGGCGGTCTCGGGATCGACCTCGGCCACCGGGACGAGGCGGTTCAGGCGGTTCGCGAGGCGCTCGATGAACGCCGGATCGGCCACTAGGAAGAAGGGCGGCAGCGGATCGGCACCGCCGCGCGCGAGCCAGGCGCTGAGCGCCAGTTCCGGACCGATTCCGGCGGGGTCTCCGAGGGTGAGGGCGAGGGGCGGCATGGAGGGTCTATAGCGCCCGCCGGACGCGGGCGCATCCGCGTCGCCGCCGTCCGGCGGCGATTACCGCACCGAGGCGATGCCGTCCGCGGTGGTCGCGGTGCCGACGTTCTGGCGCAGGTCCGCCTCGCCCAGCGTCTTCAGCTCGACGCGCAGCAGCACCGTCTGGTTGCGCTCGCGCACGCCCGTGGCGGTGGCGATCGGCGAGTTGATGTAGTTCAGCGAGACCGTGGTGCACTCGTCTTGGTAGCCGCCGCCGAAGCTCGCCCCGGAGAGGTAGAACCGGCCCGGATTCTGGTAGGTCGGCACGGTCCCGATCGGGTTCACCAGATAGGAGGCCAGCGCGTCCTGATAGGTGTTGCGGACGTCGAGGTAGTGCGTGAGGTCGACCAGCAGCGAGCCGGAGATGAACCAGTTCGGCGTGATGTTGTAGGTGGCGGTGGCGGTGACGCCCTCGCGGTAGTGGCTGTAGCCCAGCAGCGGCTGCGCCTCGTAGTACGAGTAGAACGCCGACAGGGTCAGCGGCAGGAACGGCGCGAACCGGGCCGTCGCACCGGTCTCCAGCCGCGCCACGTGGAAGTCGGACTGGTTGAACCGGGCCCGGGTGATGAAGGTGATGTTCTGGTTCGGCGAGACCTGGAACCGGCCCACGAAATCCGACCGTTGGGTTTCGAGCCCGGAATCGAGGCCGACATCGGCGATGTCGCCGCGGCGGAACGAGTTCACGCCCGCAAGCTGGACCGACTCGCCGAACAGCACGTTGGCGTACCAGCCCGACGGCGTCACGACGGAGTATTGGCCGCCGAGATTGGTGCGCACGCCGCCCTCGACCCGATCGTAGCCGGAGAACTTGTCCCACTCGAACAGCGAGGTGTCGTCGAAGACGAGGCTCTGCGCGTCCTCGTTCGGCAGGTGGCCGATCCGCGTCTCGGAGGGGCGGGCGATGATCTGTCCGATCGGCTCCAGGGTGTGGACGCCGAGGGCGCCGAAATTGGCGACGAACGGGTAGCGGTAGTCGAGGCCGATCGCCGGCATGACCCGGCCGGCCAGTCCCTGGTCGACATGGGCGATCTGCGGGACGAGGTTGTTCTGGTAGCCCGAGAAGTCCGTGCTGTTGAAGAACGCGTCAGTGCGCAGATAGGCGAAGGGCGTGAACTTCTGGCCCAAATCGTCGATGAAGCTGCGCCGCCAGGACAGCTCCGCGGAGGCGCGGGTGTTGTTGCCGGCGAGCCCCTGGATCGCGCAGGTGCCGCGCTGGAACACCGTGCAGGTCTGGTACAGCGGGAAGCTCACGCCGTTGACGCTCGGCGAGAACAGGTAGCTCGACGTCCGCGGCAGGCCCTGGAACTGCGTCGTTTCGCGGTTCAGGCTGGTGATGTTCGCCTGGAAGCGCACCTCGCCGCCGATCTCCGCGGGGCCGTTGATGCGCTTGTCGTAGTCGATCACCGGCGCGACGATCGGCTGCTGCTTCTGCCAGTCGAAGCTCGACAGACCCTTGAAGTAGTAGCCCCGCGCCTCGAACCACGAGCGGTCGCCCTGGCCGATCAGGTAGGCGGTCGAGGTCGCCTCGCGGAAATAATCCGTGGTGATGTTCTGGTTGCGGATCCGGTAATTGTCGAGGAACCACTTGTCGGTGACGCCGACGAGGTCCCAGCCGGCGCGCCAGCGCGGGTTGATGTAGAACCGGCCCTGGGACTCGACCGAGCCGCGGAAGTCCCGCTCGCCGGCGCCGAGCGGACTCGGCAGGAAGGCCGAGGGCGTGGTCTGCGAGATGCCGGACAGGCGCAGGTTGTAGAAGCCGTTGTCGACCCGCTGGCGGAACTCGCCCTGCGCCAGGAGACCCTGGCGGCTGAGCACGGTCGGCGTCAGGGTCAGGTCGTAGTTCGGCGCGAGGTCCACGAAATAGGGGATCGACACGCCGGTGCCGAGCGCCGTGGTGCTGACGAAGCGCGGCGTCAGGAAGCCGGTCTTGCGCTTCACCGTCGGGTCCGGCGCCTCGAAATACGGCAGGTAGGCGACCGGGATGCCGGCGAGTTCGAGCGTCGAGTCGTCGAAGTAGACCGTGTGAGTCTCGTTGTCGTGGATGATCTTCTTCGCCTTGATCTGCCAGAGCGGCGGCGTCTCGGGGTGGTCCTTGCAGGGCTCGCAGGCGGTGTAGCTGCCGGATTCGAAGCTCGTCTGCTCGCCGTTCAGGCGCTCGGCCCGGGGCGCGGAGAAGCGGGTGCGCACGGTCTCGAACTTGCGCTGCACCGTCTGCTGGCCGCGGAAGGCATCGACGAAGCCGGTCTTGAAGTCGTCGGTGAGTTCCATGCGCTCGCCGGTCACCACGCCGCCATCGGCTTCGGTGAGGCGGACGTTGCCCTCGGCGAAGACCCGGCCGGTGTTCCGGTCGTAGCGCACCCGGTCGGCCTGCAGCGTCCGGGGCCCGTAATGCAGCTCGGCATTGCCGCGCGCGGTCACCGTGCTGTGGTCGTTGTCGTAGATCAGCTCGTCGGCCTCGACGAGGAGCTTGTCGCCGGGCTTGCCGGTCCTGAGCTCCGGCAGGCCTTGCGCGTGCGCCGACAGGCCACCCGCCAGCGGCGCGGCAAGCGTCAGCATGACCAGGAGACCCGCCTTCCGCAGGATGTCGGCGACCTTACGCAACGCGTGTCCCAACCCCTGTGACGTCAACCGCCACCAACCCCACCACCGGTCTCCCTGCCCACGCGTGACCGCGAGCGTCAGCCGTCTTCCTGGTACAGAAGCGTGAGCGTACCGAGAAGACTGCCTACCACGGCGGGGAACCAGGCCGCCACCGGTGCGGCGACGAGACCGGACGCTCCGAGCCCCTCCATGACCTGTCGGATCACGTAGAGGGCGAAGCCGGCCGCGACGCCTCCGAGGACGAGTTTGCCGACACCACCAAAGCGGAAGAACCGTAAGGAAACGGTTGCAGCGACGATCACCATCGCAACGAAGAGGATGGGTCTTGCCCACAGGACATCGTACTGGAGGCGGTATCGGGTGGCGTCCAAACCGGCCCGCTCGGTCCGTGCGATCGTTGTGGGAAGTTGCCAGAAAGGCACAGATTCCGGGGGTGTGAAGCGCTGCCGGACCTGCCCGGGGTCGAGATTCGAGGCGATCAGGTAGGTGTCGAACGACTCAGGCGGCGCGTCCGGCGTGAGAACGCGCACATCGGTCAGTTCCCAGTAGCCGTCGTGGAGCGTGGCGTGGGCGGCCACCAGCTGGTCCACGAACTTGCCCGACGCGTCGAACGCGAAGACCGAAACGCCCGACAGGATCGTGGTGCCCTCGATCGCGGTCTCGGCGCGCAGGATCGCCTCGCCGTCGACGCCCTTCTGGCGGATCCAGAGATCCTTGCCGGAACTCGCCTTCGTGGCCTTGGCGAAGATCTTCGCCTCGATCTCGGTGGAGCGCTGCTTCAGCATCGCCGAGACCGGGTTGTAGATCCCGACCGCCGCCGCACCGAGGGCCAGCGCCACGAAGATCCCGGGCTGCAGGAACTGCCACGCCGAGATGCCGGCCGCCCGGGCCACCACCAGCTCCAGCTTGCGCGAGAGCTGAAGCAGGGCCGCCATCGAGCCGAACAGGACCGCGAAGGGCAGCACGCCCTCGGCCACCGCGGGGGTCCGGTAGAGGGAGAGCTGCGCCATCAGCCCGGTGGAGGCGCCCTGGGTCTCGCCGGCGCGGCGCAACAGCTCCACGAAATCGAGGGTGTAGACCAGCGCGAAGACGGTGACGAAGACGCCGAGCACCGTGCGCGCGAAGCGGGCGGCGAAGTAGCGCCCCAGGGTTGGGCCGATGAACATGGCCGGGTCAGGTCGCCGGCGCGAGGCGGCGGCCGGGCAGGAGACCCCGCAGCCCCCGCGCCACCGCAGCGTTGAACGCCCGCACCCGGGGGCCGAAGAAGATGACGAGGCAGGACAGACCGATGGCGAGCAGCGGCACGCCATAGACCGCCGCCACCGCTGCCTGGCTGCGCGCCGCCGCACTGACCGCCGCGAAGCCCGCGATGCGCAGCCCCACCACTGCGAGGATCGCCCCCGCGATGGCGAGCCCGCGCCCCTGGCGGGTGGTGCGGGGGTCGCCGAGCGCCGCGAACGCGATGAAGGCGAAGGCCAGCGGGTACAGGCAGGCGGAGAGCCGGTCGTGCAGTTCCGCCCGGAAGCGGCCCTTCTGCAGCTTGTAGTAGCCCTCGCTCGCATCGGGGAACAGGAGCTGCGTGGTCGAGCGCTCCCGCGGCTTGTAGATCGTGTCGGCATCCGGGGGCGCGAATGCCGCGAGGTCGATCGTGTAGCGCTCGAAGGTCAGGATCGAGGAATCGCGCGAGTCCGTCTGTTGCTGATGGACGCTGCCATTCTCCAGGATCAGGTAGCTCTGCCCATCGATATCGACGGCGTTGCCCCGGTCGGCGAGGTAGACCTTGGTCTTGCCGGCCTCGCGGCGGTCCTGGATGAACAGGCCCTTAAGGGTGCCGCCGGGTCCGCGCTCGCGGAAGTGGAAAGTGATGCCGTTGTCGAGCTGGGTGAACTGACCCTCCTTGACGACATTGGCGATGAAGTCGCCGCGCACCCGGGTGATGACGTCGCGCAGCTCCTGAAAGCTTGCCGGCATCACGACGACGACCAGGAATCCGATCACGAAGCTGACGATCACCGCGAGCCTGCGGAACGGGCGCAGGAGCGCCCGGGGCGGCATGCCGGCCGCCGACATCACGATCAGCTCGGAATCGCCGTTGAGCTTGTTGAGGGCGTAGATCGTGCCGATGAACAGGGCCACCGGGGCGATCACGACGATCAGCGTCGGCAGTGACAATCCCGTGACGAACAGGAAGACGAGCAGCGTCTGCCCCTTCGCGGTCACGAGATCGAGCTCGCGCAGGGCCTGCGTCAGCCAGATGGTGCCGGTCAGCCCGATCAGGCAGGCCAAGGTGGCCCCCAGGGCGATCCGGAAGATGTAGCGCTCGATCTGCCTCATCGGCCCGGCAGTTCCGCTTGTTCCTTCGCACCCTCGAGGCGGGATGACCCGACAAAAGGGGCGATTCGAGGGCTTTCGCGCCGCGTTGCGTTCTCCGTCTCAGCGGCTACACAGGGCGGATGGCCTGCGCGGGCACCGCGCGGCCTCGGTTTGCGGCTCCACACAAGCGGGCCATAGGGCGGCAGGGATGGCGGCGGGTATGGCGGACGGTATCGAGATCGGTTTCGGTCCCCTGGAGACGAGCGGGCCGGGCCCGGGTGGATCCGGCGATCTCGTGGTCTTCGTCGGCGACGACTTGGCCCTTGGATCAGCGGCCCGGGAGATCATCGGTGCGTCCGGCGCGGATCTCGTCACCCGCGCGGCCGCCTCGGAAAAATTCAAGGGCCGCTCGCTCAGCGCGATGAGCCTGCCGGCGCCCGCGGGCATCGCGGCGGATCGCCTCGTGGTCGTGGGCCTCGGCTCCGACAAGGACCGCGCCAAGACCGACTGGCCGGCGCTCGGCGGCTTCACGGCCGGCAAGGTCTCTGGCCGCACCGCCCGCGTGGTGCTTGACTGGCCGGGTGCGACGGTATCGGCCCGCGAGGCCGGCGAGTTCGCCCTGGGTGCGCGCCTGCGCAGCTACACCTTCGACCGCTACAAGACCAAGAAGAAGCCCGATGCCGAGGACAAGGCCGGGACGTCGCTGACCCTGCTGCTCTCCGACCATGAAGCGGCTTCCAGCGAGGGGGAGGGCGCCCGGACGCTCGCCGACAGCGTGATCCTGGCACGCAACCTCGTGAACGAGCCGCCGAACGTGCTCTTCCCCGAGGAGTTCGCCAAACGCGCCTCGGAACTCGGCACACTCGGCGTCGAGATCGAGGTGCTGGAGCCCGCCCGGATGCGCGAACTCGGCATGGGCGCGCTGCTCGCTGTGGCGCAGGGCTCCGTCCGCGAGCCGCGGATCGTGATCATGCGCTGGAACGGCGGCCCCGCCGGCGAGGCGCCCGTGGCGCTGATCGGCAAGGGCGTGATCTTCGATTCCGGCGGCATCTCGATCAAGCCGGGCGGCGGCATGGAGGACATGAAGGGCGACATGGGCGGCGCGGCCGCGGTGGTCGGGGCGCTCCACGCCCTCGCGTCGCGGAAGGCGCGCGCCAACGTGATCGGCGCCATCGGCATCGTCGAGAACATGCCTGATGGCGGCGCCTATCGGCCCTCCGACATCATCACCTCCATGTCCGGCCAGACCATCGAGGTGATCAACACCGATGCCGAGGGCCGGCTCGTGCTCGCCGACGTGATCACCCACGTGGTCCGCAGCTACAAGCCCAAGGCGATGGTGGACCTCGCGACGCTGACCGGGGCGATCATCGTGGCTCTGGGCCAGGACATCGCCGGGATGTTCTCGAACGACGACGCGCTGGCGGGCCATATCCACGCGGCCGGCGAGGCCACGGGCGAGAAGGTCTGGCGGATGCCGCTGATCCCCGCCTACGACAAGGCGATCGACTCCAAGTTCGCCGACATGAAGAACACCGGCGGTCGCCACGGCGGCGCGGCGACGGCGGCCTCGTTCATCAAGCGCTACGTCGAGGAGGTGCCGTGGGCGCATCTCGACATCGCGGGCGTGGCGATGTCGTCCAATGCCAGCGAGATCAACCGCAGCTGGGGCGCCGGCTGGGGCGTACGCCTGCTCGACCGGCTGGTGCGGGACCATTACGAGGCGAAGTAGGCTTGAGGCGCATATCGGCGGCGTGGAGCAACGCATGAGGCCTGCGCCGCCGACAGCGATTGAGCTGGCCGGCGCGGCTCCGGCTGCGGAGCGATGGACCGGCGCGCGGTTGCTGGCGGCGACCGGGCCGATCCTGGCCATGCTGCTCGCCCTGGCCCTGGTCGTAGCGACCGGTCTCAGCCAGCGCTCGGCGCTGCCGGAGGCGGTCGAACCCTGGGTGTTCGGCTATTTCGCCGGGCGATACCCACTCTTCATCTTTGCCCTCGTCTACGGGCTCGCCCATCTCGCCCGCGTGGCCGCCGGGCCGGGGCCGGCCTCCATCCCGCGGCGCATCGCGTTCGGCCTCGTGGGCGCGGTGATCCTGCTGCTGGCGGGGCTCTATCCGACCTTCGGCGGCGTGATCCTGCGCGCCGGCTTCGCCACCGGCGGGATGGCGTTCCTGACCCACCAGCCGCTGTGGCTGGCCTACGCGCTCGGAGCCGGCGTGGCGGCGGCCTTGTTCGGCGGCATTCTCGGCCTGTTCGCCATTGTGGCGAACTGCCCGCTACGGCCGCGGCTCAGGCGGTTCGGCGCGGGAGCACTCTCATTCCTGGCGCTCTGGTTCGGCGCGGCCGTCATTGGTCTGTCCGGCACGCTCGGGCTCGGCCCCTGGCCGCACCGGGCGCTGCGCATCGACGAAGCCGGCTTGGCCGCCCTTCTGCTGGTCGCCGCCGCCCTGCCGCACGCTGCGCTGACGACACTGCGCCGGCTTCGTCCGGCCTCCTGAGCGCACCGCCTTGCGAGGCGGGCGCCGTTCCCGCAGAGTCAGCCCGTTCCGCGTTGAGGGACTCGGCCGTCGAGAGCCGGGCCCGGGGGAGGCTTCACGATGCATGAGGCGAACGTGATCGATCACGGCGCGCAGGCGCTGCCGTCTGGACGGATGCCGCATTCACCGGCCGGCGACGAAGCGGCGCGGCCCTGGCTGGCGTCGTATCCCCCGAACGTACCGGTCGAGATCGATCTGGCGCAACTCGGCACCCTGGTCGATTTGTTCGAGACCAGCGCGGCGACCTTCGCGGACCGCCCGGCGATGCTGTGCTTCGGCTCGGCCATGACCTACGCCACGCTGAGCCAGCAGGCGCGCGACCTCGCAGCCTGGCTTCAGGCGGAAGGGTTGGCCAAGGGCGACCGCGTCGCCATCATGCTGCCGAACGTGCCGGCCTACGCGGTGGCGATCTTCGGCGTCCTGCTGGCGGGCGGGACGGTCGTGAACACCAATCCGCTCTACACGCCCCGGGAACTCACGCAGCAGCTCAACGATTCCGGCGCGCGGATCCTGATCGTCCTGGAGAATTTCGGCGCCACGGTCGCGTCCGCCCTGCCGGATCTGACGCTGAACCGCGTCGTCCTGGTCGGACCCGGGGACGGGCTCGGCCTGAAGGGCCGCGTGATCAACCTTGCCAGCCGGCACGTGCGCAAGGCGGTGCCGCCGTTCCGGCTGCCGGAGGGGCTCGCACTGCCCTTCGCCGCACTGCTCCGCCAGGGCCGCGCGCTGCCCCGGGCCACGGCCAAGGTCGGCCCGGAGGACCTCGCATTCCTGCAATATACGGGTGGCACCACGGGCATCGCCAAGGCGGCGATGCTGAGCCACCGCAACATCATGGCGAATGTCGAGCAGTCGCAGCTCTGGTTCGCCTCGAAGGATCCGAGCATCGAGCGCTGCGCCGTCACGGCGCTGCCGCTCTACCACATCTTCGCGCTGACCGCGTGCTTCTTCCAGTTCATGCGCAGCGGCGGATCGTGCCTGCTGATCCCCAACCCGCGCGACTGCGACGGGATGGTCAAGACGCTCAGCCGCTATCGCTTCACCTGTTTGATGGGCGTCAACACGCTGTTCAACGTGCTGATCAACCACCCGAAAATCGGCACGGTGGATTTCTCCCACCTCGATTTCGTGGTCGGCGGCGGAACGGCGGTCCAGCGTGCCGTGGCCGAGCGTTGGAAGGCGCTCACCGGCAACACGATCATAGAGGGCTACGGCCTGTCGGAAACGTCGCCGGTCGTCTGCGTCAACCCGCGGGGGATGCGCGAATTTTCCGGCACGATCGGCTTCCCGCTGCCCTCCACCGAGGTCTCGATCCGCGACGCGGCCGGCGCGCCGGTCCCGCCCGGGCAGCCGGGGGAGATCTGCGTGCGCGGCCCCCAGGTGATGTGCGGCTACTGGAACCGGTCGGACGAGACGGCCCGCGCCATGACGGCCGACGGTTTCTTCCGCACCGGCGACGTGGCGATCATGCTGCCGGACGGCCAGTTCAAGATCGTCGACCGGATGAAGGATATGATCCTCGTCTCCGGCTTCAACGTCTATCCGAACGAGGTGGAGGAGGTGCTCGCCGCCCATCCCGGCGTGCTCGAATGCGCGGTGGTCGGCAAGCCGAATGCGGAGACCGGTGAGATGGTGGTCGCCCACGTGGTGCTGAAGGATCCGTCCCTCGCGCCCGACGCGATCCGGGCCCATGCGCGCACGCAGCTCACAGGCTACAAAGTCCCGCGCCAGATCGTGCTCCACGAGGCCCTGCCCAAGACCAACGTCGGCAAGGTGCTGCGGCGGGTGCTGCGGGACGAGACGCCGGGGGCCTGATCACGGCCCGCGACGCCTGGACGCGTAACCGCCCAGCCGCACGCGCCGAAAGGTGAGGATGCGCTTGCAGCTCTGTCGGCCTGAGCCGATCTGTGAGTTGTAGGCCCAGGAAACGCGAAGAGGCGGCGATGTTGATCAAGCGCAAACGCGGCTGGGAGATCCCGGAGCATCTCGTCACCCCGGAATCCCTGTTCCTCAATCGGCGCGCGCTGATCGGCGGTGCGGCCGGACTCGCCGCCGGCTCACTCCTCGGCGGCCGGACCGCCCTGGCGGCCGCGGGCGATCCGTCTCTTTATCCGGCGCCGCAGAACCCCGCCTACACCCTCGACCGGCCGGTGACGTCCGAACGGTTCAGCGGCGACTACAACAATTTCTACGAGTTCGGCACGTCCAAGACGGTGCTGCCGGCCGCGAATGCGCTCAAGACCCAGCCCTGGATTCTGAAGATCGACGGGCTGGTCGAGAAGCCGTTCGAGATCGGCGTGGACGATCTCATCCGGAAGGTCGGCCTGGAGGAGCGGCTGTACCGCCACCGCTGCGTCGAGGCGTGGTCGATGGCGGTGCCGTGGACCGGCTTCCCGCTCGCGAAGCTGGTGGCGCTGGCCAAGCCGACCTCGGGGGCGAAGTATATCCGCTTCGAGACCTTCATGGACAAGGCGATGGCCCCGGGCCAGCGCGCCTTCTACTACCCCTGGCCTTACACTGAAGGCCTGACACTGGCCGAGGCCGGAAACGACCTCGCCTTCGTGGTGACGGGCGTCTACGGCAAGCCGCTGCCCAACCAGTTCGGCGCGCCGATCCGCATCGCGGTGCCGTGGAAGTACGGCTTCAAATCGGCGAAGTCGATCGTGAAAGTGTCGTTCACGGCCGACCGGCCGAAAACCTTCTGGGAGGGTCTGCAGGCCTCCGAGTACGGCTTCTGGGCCAACGTGAACCCGGCCGTGCCGCATCCGCGCTGGAGCCAGGCGACCGAGCGGGTGCTCGGTACCGACCAGCGCGTGCCGACGCTGATCTACAACGGCTACGGCGAGCAGGTCGCTGCGCTCTACAAGGGTCTGGAGGGCGAGCGGCTGTTCGTCTGAACCGTCCGCGCCGATCAGTAGGTCCAGCGCTGCGCCTTCGACACGAGGAAGTCGCGGAATGCCTGGACCCGGGCGACCGATCGCATCTCCTCGGCATAGACGAGGTAGCTCTCCAGGCTCGGCATCTCGGTTTCACGCAGGACCTGCACGAGTTGCTGGTCGCCATCCACCGCGTAGTCGGGCAGAATCCCGATACCGGCGCCGGCCTCCATCGCACGCTGTAGCGCGCCGATATTGTTCACCGTCAGGTGAACTTGGCGCCGGTCGCGGCCTTCCCGGCCGGCATCGGCCAGCCAATGCGCGGCGAGCAGGTAGGACGGCTCGTTGCCGCCGAACGATACGAGGCGATGGTCGTCGAGGTCGTCGACCGATTTGGGCTCGCCGAAGCGCTTGACGTAATCCTGGCTCGCAAAGGCGTGGTAGTGGACGGTGAACAGCCGCCGCTGGATCAGGTCGGGCTGAGCCGGCCGACGCATGCGAATCGCCACGTCGGCCTCCCGCATGGCGAGATCCAACTCCTCATTGGTGAGGATCAATTCGATCCGCACGTCCGGATAGAGATCGAGAAATTCGCCGACCCGCTGGGACAACCAGGAGGTGCCAAGGCCCACTGTCGTGGTCACCTTGAGATCGCCGGTCGGCCGCTCGGCGGTCTCGACCAAGCGGGCTCGGGTATTCTCCAGCCGCAGCTTCATGTCCCGGGCAGCCCGGAACAGCAGGTCGCCCTGCTCGGTGAGGAGGAGGCCCCGTGCGTGGCGATGGAACAGCGGTGCCTTCAGCTCGCGCTCCAGCGCGCTGATCTGACGGCTGACCGCTGACTGGCTGAGCCCGATATCGTCACCCGCCTTGGTGAAGCTGCCCGCCTCGGCGACGTTCAGGAAGATCCGGATCTTGTCCCAGTCCAAGGTGAGAATCCCTACCAGCGCAAGCCCACTCTCGGTGCCCGAATGCGGCGGACACGTGGCGTAGCGGGCGGATCACCGGGCGAGCTGCGCGGCGCCGGCCGTGGAGAAACACGCGCGGCACCGCGCGGGTATGCGTGAGATGCATCCCGGCGCAGTCGATACTCCTATGCGCACGGCGCATGGTGGAGCGCAAGCGCATGGATCAGGAATCTCGTGCAAGACAGCGGTTCCGCAGCAGAATCACAACCGCACGTGGCGTCGCTGGGGAATGTTGGCCTACTCAGCCGCCGCAGCCTGGACCGGATTCTCGCCGATCTCTAGATTCGCCAGGAATTTTTCCGCCTCCAGAGCGGCCATGCAGCCCATGCCGGCCGCCGTGATCGCTTGGCGGTAGACGTCATCCGTCACATCGCCCGCCGCGTAGACGCCGGGAATGTCGGTCTCCGTAGTGCCGGGCTTGACGGTCAGGTAGCCGCCGTGGCGCATCGGCAGCTGCCCCTCGAAGATCGCGGTCGCCGGCTGGTGGCCGATCGCCACGAACACCCCGTCCGCCTTCACCTCGCTGATTTCGCCGGAGCGGGGGTCCTTCAGACGGACATGGGTGACGCCCGGCGCCGGCTTCAGCGCGCCGCAGATCTCGGCGATCTCCCGGTGCCAGAGCACCTCGACGTTCGGGTGCTTGAACAGGCGCTCCTGCAGGATCCGCTCGGCCCGGAATGCATCGCGGCGGTGGACCACCGTCACCTTGCTGGCGATGTTGGCGAGGTAGAGCGCCTCCTCGACCGCGGTGTTGCCACCGCCGACCACCACGACCTCCCTGCCGCGGAAGAAGTAGCCGTCGCAGGTCGCGCAGGCCGACACGCCGCCGCCCTGGAAGGTCGCCTCGGAGGGGATACCGAGCCATTTGGCCTGGGCGCCGGTGGCGATGATCAGCGCGTCGCACGAATAGGTCTCGCCCGAATCGGCTTCCAGCCGGAACGGCCGCTGCTTCAAATCGACCTTCGTGATGTACTCGGAGACGATCCGGGTCCCGACATGCTCGGCCTGAAGCCGCATCTGCTCCATCAGCCATGGTCCCTGGATCGCCTCGGCGAAGCCCGGATAGTTCTCGACATCCGTGGTGATCATGAGCTGACCGCCCGGCTGGAACCCCGAGATCAGCAGCGGCTCGACCATGGCACGCGCCGCGTAGATCGCCGCCGTATAGCCGGCCGGCCCCGAGCCGATGATCACCAACTTGGCGTGGGTATGGGCCATCTCTCGGTCTCCTCAGACGTGGTCGGCCGTGCGGTGCGCAGCATAGGCGGTCGCAAGCGCCTCGGCGATCACCGGCGTCGCGTCGATGGGCTTGTACGACAGATCCACCAACTGACCGGTGAACGGCCGCAAGGCTCCGGCGATCGCCAGCCCGGCGAACATCCGCCGATGCCGGATATAGGTACGCGGCAGGTCGAACAGCAGAACCGGCGCGCCGGTGGCCACGGCCTCGCTTACCATGTTGGCCGAATCGGAGGTGACCACGATCGCCTCGGCCAGGGCCAGCATGGCGACGTAGGGATTCTCGCCGGTCCCGTCCCAGAGGAAGCCGCCGGTCTCCGCAGTCAGCGCCTTCACGGCATTGCGCAGCGGATCGGGGGTCCGGCGGGAGATCGTCACCATCAACCGGCACCCCTTGTCGACGAGCGAGCGCAGGTCGCCGACGAGGCGAACCATATCGGTCTTGCGGTAGCTCAGGTGGCGGCTGTCACCGCCGACCAGGACGGCCACCCGTGGCCCGTCGAGCTGCGCGAGGCGTGGGTCGGGCCGGGCGCGGGCCGCGGCGAGGCGCGCCGCCGTCACGAGATGCGGCGCCGTCAGCGTGGTGAAGACGTTCGGGCCGCGCAGGTCGTCGTAATCCGGGACCCAGATGAAGTCGGCGCTGTCCTCGCCGGTGCGCGGATCCTTCAGGAAAGCCGTGAAAGTGCGCCCGCCGGTGGCGCGCCGCACCGCCCGCAGGTAGGGCACCGACCGGCGCCCGGAGGCGATCAGGATGTCGGGATAGGGCCCCGCAAGGGCACCGGCTCTGCGCCGGGGACCCTCCCGCGGATCGATAGGGCCCCAGGGCGCCATCCAGCCGAACGGCCCGGAAGCCGGAACCTGCCGGATCTCGAAGGCAACGCCCAATGTCTCGGCGATCCCGACGCACTGGTTCTCGTCGCCGGCCTTACCGTCCGTAACGATCCAGGCGCGGGCGCGGGCCAGTTCGGGCAACGGTTCGGACCGCGCGCCCGGGCGGTTGCGCGAAGCGGGTTTCGCCTCCGTGACGTCAGTGCTTGCCATGCGCCTTGCTCGAAAAACCCGTTCTGCCCCGGTGCCGAGCCCGACCGTCAGGACACCGCCTAGAGCGACTGCCTCTGCGATCCCGGACGAATAAAGGGAATAGGACCCCGCGCCTTCAACACATGCCGCACCGACGGATCAGCGCGTCGTCTTCAACGCCAAATCGTCGGCGGAGCACCCTCACTCCTTCGGCAGATCCCGTGCGAGCCACTGGGCGTAGATGTCGGCGATCGCCGCCAGCCGACGCCCGTCGAAGTTTGGATCGTACCACGCGCCGCCGTAGCTCGACGGCGATGCGGTCATTTGCGGGTGACGGCCGAGGATTTGTCCCTTCGGCCCGACGAGCAGTGCCTCGCCCTCAAGATAATCGGTCTGGAAATTACCGCCCAAGCCCGGCCGCCCGCCACTGCCGGCAAAAGGCCGCAGCGACAGGCCGCTCAGCACCACGACGAGGCGGGGTCCGCGCCCGCCGACCCGGCCCGCAAAATTCTTGCGCAGGGCCTCGGTCAGGTCGGCCGCCAGCGCCTCCGCCTGCAGGCCCGCCCCCTTGTCGATCAAAGGCCGGACGTCGACGCGGATATCGGAGAACTGGGCGGTCGCCGGAAAGTCGTCTGCCGCCGCGGAGCCCGCGACGGCGGAGAGGATCAGGCCGGCAAGCCAGCCCCGGGAACGCGCAGACATGCGCTCAGCCGCCGAACCGGACGGCAACGACCTCGTAGGACTTGCCGCCGCCGGGCGTGGTCACCTCAACGGTGTCGCCCACCCCCTTGCCGATCAGCGCGCGGGCGATCGGCGAGGTGATCGAGACTCGGCCAGAACGCACGTCGGCCTCCGGCTCGCCCACGATCTGGTAGGTCTTCTCCTCCTCCGTGTCCTCGTCGACGAGTTTCACGGTGGCGCCGAACTTGATCTTATCGCCCGAGAGCTTCGAGACGTCGATCACCTCGGCGCGCGCGATCATGCTCTCCAGTTCCATGACGCGGCCCTCGTTGTGGGACTGCGCCTCCTTGGCGGCATGGTATTCTGCGTTCTCCGACAGATCGCCTAGGGCGCGCGCTTCCGCGATCGCCTGGATGATGCGCTGGCGCTCCACCTGCTGACGGTGCTTCAGCTCCTCTTCGAGGGCTGCAAGCCCGCCCACCGTGATCGGAACTTTATCTATCGCCATCGTCTCGCGCCACAATGAAGAGGCCCGGCCGAGAGTGTAGCACTCCCTCCGGGCCACGAGATTAAGTCGGCGGAACCCTGAGGCTCAGGCCGCGAAGTATTCCTGCAAGGCACGGACCTTGAGATCGCCTTCTAAGTAGGCCTTGATCCCCTCAGCCGCAGCCATCGCGCCAGCTAGAGTGGTGTAATACGGCACCTTATGCAAGAGGGCCGCACGCCGGAGCGAGCGTGAGTCCGACAGGGCGCCGGCGCCCTCTGTTGTGTTGAAGACGAGGTGGATCCCGCCGTTCTTGATGGCATCGACCACGTGCGGCCGGCCTTCGAGCACCTTGTTGATCCGCTCGGTCGGAACACCGTTCTCCACGAGGTAGCGCTGCGTGCCGCCGGTCGCCACGATCGTAAAACCGAGATCCGACAAAAGCTGCATGGTCGGCAGGATGCGGGCCTTGTCGGCATCCCGCACGGAGACGAACACGGAGCCGGCCTTCGGTACCTGGGTCCCGGAACCGAGCTGGCTCTTGGCAAAGGCGACGCCGAAGCTTGCATCGAGCCCGATCACCTCGCCGGTGGAGCGCATCTCCGGGCCGAGCAGCACGTCGACGCCCGGGAAGCGCGCGAAGGGGAACACGGCCTCCTTCACAGCGATGTGCGTCAAGGTCTTCGGCTTGAGCCCGAAGCTCGCCAGAGGCTCGCCCGCCATGATCCGCGACGCGATCTTGGCGATCGGCTCACCGATGACCTTGGCGACGAACGGCACCGTGCGCGAGGCGCGGGGGTTCACCTCGAGCACGTAGATGAGGCCGTCCTTGATGGCGTACTGCACGTTCATCAGGCCGACGACGTTGAGGGCCAGCGCCATCGCCTTCGTCTGCCGCTCCAGCTCCTCCATGATCTCGGGCGAGAGCGATCGCGGCGGAAGCGAGCAGGCCGAGTCGCCGGAATGGATGCCGGCCTCCTCGATGTGCTCCATGATGCCGGCGATGAACACGTCCGTGCCGTCGCAGACCGCGTCGACATCGATCTCCACCGCGTCCGAGAGGTAGCGGTCGAACAACAGCGGGTTCTTGCCCAGGACCGTATTGATCTGGCCGGTCTTGTCGTTCGGGTAGCGGGCCTTGACCTCGGAGGGGATCAGGCTGGGCAGCGTGTCGAGCAGGTAGTCGGCGAACTGCGCCTCGTCGCGGATGATCGCCATGGCGCGCCCGCCGAGCACGTAGCTCGGGCGCACCACGAAGGGCAGGCCAAGATCGGCTGCGATCAGCCGGCTCTGCTCCACCGAGTAGGCGATGCCGTTCTTCGGCTGCTTCATGCCGAGCTTGTCGAGGAGGCGTTTGAACTGGTCGCGGTCCTCGGCGAGGTCGATCGCGTCGGGCGAGGTGCCCAGGATCGGCACGCCGGCGGTTTCCAGCGCCCGGGCGAGCTTCAGCGGGGTCTGGCCGCCGAACTGCACGATCACCCCGTGCAGGGTGCCGGCCTGACGCTCCGTCTCGATGATCTCCAGCACGTCCTCGGCGGTCAGCGGCTCGAAATAGAGCCGGTCCGAGGTGTCGTAGTCGGTCGAGACCGTCTCCGGATTGCAGTTGACCATGATGGTCTCGTAGCCCGCATCCGCCAGCGCGAAGCAGGCGTGGCAGCAGCAATAATCGAACTCGATGCCCTGGCCGATCCGGTTCGGGCCGCCGCCCAGGATGATGACCTTCTTGGCGTCGCTCGGGAACGCCTCATCGGCGACCGTGCCGGCGAAGGGCGCCACGTAGGTCGAGTACATGTAGGCGGTGGGCGACTTGAACTCGGCCGCGCAGGTGTCGATCCGCTTGAACACCGGGCGCACGGCGAGCGCACAACGGGCCGCGGTGACCGCGGCCTCCTCGGTCTTGGCCAGCACGGCGAGGCGGGCATCCGAGAAACCGGCGGCCTTGAGCTGCCGGAAGGCGCCGGGCGTCTTCGGCAGGCCGTGGGCCTTCACCCGGTTCTCCAGATCGATGATCGCCTGGAGCTGCTCCAAGAACCACGGATCGATCTTGCAGGAGGCGTAGACCTGCTCGTGGCTGACGCCGAGCCGCAGGGCCTGCGCGACCTTGAGCAGCCGGTCCGGAGTCGGGGTGCCGATGGCGGCCTTGATGGCGTTGTGATCGTCGCCCTTGCCCAGGCCCTCGATCTCGATGTCGTCGAGGCCGGTCAGGCCGGTCTCGAGCGAGCGCAGCGCCTTCTGCAGGGACTCCGCGAAGCACCGGCCGATCGCCATCGCCTCGCCCACCGACTTCATGGCCGTGGTGAGCGTCGGCTCGGCGCCGGGGAATTTCTCGAAGGCGAAGCGCGGGATCTTGGTGACCACGTAGTCGATCGTCGGCTCGAAGGAGGCCGGGGTCGCGCCGCCGGTGATGTCGTTGGCGATCTCGTCCAGCGTGTAGCCGACGGCGAGCTTGGCGGCGACCTTGGCGATCGGGAAGCCGGTTGCCTTCGAGGCCAGCGCCGAGGAACGCGAGACGCGCGGGTTCATCTCGATCACGATCATGCGCCCGTTCTCGGGGTTGATCGCGAATTGGACGTTCGAACCGCCGGTCTCGACGCCGATCTCCCGGAGCACCGCCAGCGATGCGTCGCGCATCACCTGGTACTCCTTGTCGGTGAGCGTCAGAGCCGGGGCGACGGTGATCGAGTCGCCGGTATGCACGCCCATCGGATCGATATTCTCGATGGAGCAGACGATGATGCAGTTGTCGTTCTTATCGCGAACGACCTCCATCTCGTATTCCTTCCACCCGAGCACGCTCTCCTCGATCAGCACCTCGTTGGTCGGCGAGGCGTCGATGCCGCGCTCGACGATGTCGAGGAACTCCTCGCGGTTATACGCGATGCCGCCGCCGGTGCCGCCCATGGTGAACGACGGTCGGATGATTGCCGGCAGGCCGACCTCGGCCAGCGCGATCAGCGCCTGCCCGATAGCATGCTCACCGTAGCGCTTGCGCCGGTCCGACTCACCCGCCATCCAGCTCTTCTCGAAGGCCTTCAACGCGGCTTGGCGCGCCTCCGGATCCGTATTGGCGGATTCGATCCGCGCAACCTCGGCCAAATACTTCTCGCGGTCGGCCTTCTTGGCGGCAGAGGCGTTGGCCAAAGCCGATTTCGGGGTGTCGAGCCCGATCTTGGTCATGGCGTCGCGGAACAGGCTCCGATCCTCGGCCTTGTCGATCGCCTCGGCGGTGGCGCCGATCATCTGCACGCCGTACTTGGCCAGCACGCCCATCTTCTGGAGCGACAAGGCGCAGTTCAGCGCCGTCTGGCCGCCCATGGTCGGCAGGATCGCGTCGGGGCGCTCCTTCTCGATGATCTTGGCGACGATCTCGGGCGTGATCGGCTCGACATAGGTCGCGTCTGCCATGTCCGGATCGGTCATGATCGTGGCGGGGTTCGAATTGACCAGGACGATGCGGTAGCCCTCCTCGCGGAGCGCCTTGCAGGCCTGAGTTCCGGAATAGTCGAACTCGCAGGCCTGTCCGATGATGATCGGACCCGCACCAATGATCAGGATCGAGGAGATGTCGGTGCGTTTGGGCATCGGGGGCCTTCTCAGGCCAAGCGCGCCCGATCGGGCAAGGCTGACATCAGCCCTGCTCCCGGACGCACGTGGCGGGAATGTCGTTGAGCCCCGCGTTAACACGGGGTGTCCACGCTTTGGAAGGCCGGGTCGGATTCGCGCGCCACGTGCACACACGACGCATCAGGCTGCCGCAGGCGAGTTGTATTTGAAGATTCCCAACTTTGTCGACGGATGACGCAATTGCTTGCAGACCCTGGACGCGGTCCGTAAGGCATCAACGATCGTCATTTCCGTCGATCGACAGCATAACAATTCGAGACTGACAATGATCAGGGCATCCATGGGAGCCGTGGCGGTGCTGATCAGATCGATCTTGGGAGCGGGCGCCGCGGAGACCGTCGCGAAGACCTCGAACAGCGGCCCAAGCGGGATGATGGTCTTCGATCCCGCTGACGTGAAGATTCAGCCCGGCGACACAATTCGCTTCGTGGCAGCCGACAAGGGCTACAACGCCGAACGCATCAAGGGCATGGCCCCCGAGGGTGTGCCGGGCTTCAAAACCGTGGTGGGGAAGGAGGAGGCCGTGACCTTCGACCAGCCCGGCCTGTACGGCTTCAAATGCGCGCCGCACGACATCATGGGCATGGTCGGCCTGATCCAGGTCGGCGACAAGCCGCAGAACCTGGAGGCCGCCAACGCGGTCCCGCACGGCAAGCTCGCCGCCAAACGGTTCGGGCCGCTGTTCGAGAAGGTGCAGTAACCCGTTCGGAGCGGCAGATGCCGCCCTGTCTCAGAAGCCGGCGTAGAGGGCGGCCACGGCCCGGTCGATCGAGAGGTAGAACACCCCGAAGGCCACCAACGCGGCGGCCGCGAACTCGACGGCGACGTTGGAGAGCGTCTGCGCACGGCGGAGGGCCTCGCGGCCGAAAAAGAGCGACACCCAGGCCAGGGCGAGGACGGCCGGCAGGACAAAGAGGTACGACACCGTGCTCTCGACGCGGTCGAGGCCGCCGTTCGGATCGATCAGCGCGCGGATGTTGCGCACCCACGGGGCGTAGAAGGCGGCGGTGAGGGCGGTCAGCCAGGACAGGCCCACGGCGACGCCGAGATGCAACGTGAAGGTGCGGTGCAGGCGGGTGAAATCGTCGCGCGCCTCGTCGATGGTCATCCGGCATTCCCCTCTGACGGGCCGCTGCCGGTCGGCGCGGATGCGCCGCCGTTCGAGGGCCGTCATGGGTCGTCTTAAAGCCGGTCAATTCGGCGGATTTTATGGCCCCGGCGGGGCCCGAATGGGATACCGCCGGGCTGCCGATCAGGCCTTTGCCTCTGGCTCGCCCGAGCGCATCAGCGTCACGAATCGCTCGAACAGGTAGTGGCTGTCGCGCGGGCCGGGCGAGGCCTCCGGGTGGTGCTGGACCGAGAAGGCCGGCCGGTCGGTGAGCGTCAGGCCGCAATTCGAACCGTCGAACAGCGAGACGTGGGTCTCCACCGCGGTCTGCGGCAAGCTCGTCGGATCCACCGCGAAGCCGTGGTTCATCGAGACGATCTCGACCTTGCCGGTGGTCTTGTCCTTCACCGGATGGTTCGCGCCGTGATGGCCCTGGCCCATCTTCACGGTCCGGCCGCCGAGGGCGAGGCCCATCAGCTGGTGGCCGAGGCAGATGCCGAAGGTCGGCACCTTCTCGTCGAGCAGCCTGCGGATCACCGGAACCGCGTAGGCGCCGGTCGCCGCGGGGTCACCGGGTCCGTTCGACAGGAACACGCCATCCGGCTTCATCGCCAGGATCTCGTCCGCCGGGGTGGTGGCCGGCACCACGGTGACGTCGCAGCCCGCCTGGGCCAGCAACCGCAGGATGTTGCGCTTCACACCGTAATCGATCGCCACGACCTTCAGGCCTTCGCCGGCGACGCGCTTGCCGTAGCCGTTGCCGAGCGCCCAGACGGTCTCGGACCACTCGGACGGCGCCCGGCTCGTCACCGGCGGCACGAGGTCCAGCCCTTCCATCGGCGCGAGCGCGGCGGCCCGGGCCTTCAGGGCCTCCCGGTCGAACCGGCCCTCCGGGTCGTTGGCGATCACGGCGTTCGGCATGCCCTGGTCGCGGATCCGGGCGGTGAGCGCCCGGGTGTCGACGCCGGTGATACCCACGATGCCGCGGGCCTTGAGCCAGCCGTCCAGGTGCGAAGAAGAGCGCCAGCTCGACGGCTTCGTCACCGCCGAGGCGATCACCGTGCCGCGCACGCCGGAGGCCGGGGCCGCATCCAGGCTCTCCAAATCCTCGTCGTTGGTGCCGACATTGCCGATATGCGGGAAGGTGAAGGTGACGATCTGCCCGGCATAGGACGGGTCGGTCAGGATCTCCTGATAGCCGGTCATCGCCGTGTTGAAGCAGACCTCGCCGTCGGCCATACCGGTCTGCCCGATGCCGAAGCCCTCGAGGATGGTCCCGTCTGCCAGGACCAGCAGCGCCGTGGCCACCGGCTCGGCCCAGGGCTCGGGCGCCGTGGCGTCTGGGGCGTGCGCGGCGGCGTCTTGCAGCATGGGGTGAGTCTCGCTTATGTCCGGCCGAAGGCGAGCGCCGGGTTGCGGCGCTCTCGGCTTGCGGCATGATCGTGTGCGGCGCTCTTAGCGAGCGGCCCGCGATGGGGTCAATGTGGCTCCGCGCCCTGAAGGTCTCAACGTCTGCTTATCACGGGGCAGATCCGCAAATCGCAGGCCAGCCCGCCGTTTCGACCGTTGGAAGGTTTACCCGAATGTTGCGCGCCCGCTTCACCACCGAAATGAAGGAGGCCATGAAGGCCGGCGACAAGGAGCGGCTGGCGACCGTCCGGATGATACAGGCGGCCCTGAAGGACCGGGACATCGAGGCTCGCGGCAACGGCAAGGATCCGATCTCCGACGACGAGATCCTGTCGCTGCTTCAGAAAATGATCAAGCAGCGCACCGAATCGGCCGAGGTCTTCGAGCAGAACGGCCGGCCGGAACTCGCCGCCAACGAACGCGGCGAGATCGCGGTCATCGAGAGCTTCCTGCCGAAGCAGATGGACGAGGCCGAGACGACGGCGGCGATCGAGGCCGCAATCGCCGAGACCGGCGCCGCCGGGCCGAAGGATATGGGCAAGGTGATCGCCGCCCTGAAGGGCGCCTATGCCGGCCGGATGGATTTCGGCAAGGCGAGCGGGCTGGTGAAGGCGGCCCTCGCCGCGAAGGGGTGACGGCGCTCAAGTCTCTCCGGCGGTGCAGGCCCTGACATAGCTCCGCAGCACCGCATTGATCCGGCTCTGATAGCCACCGCCGCCATCCTTGAAATAGTCGAGGATGTCGGCGTCCAGCCGAATGGAGACGGCGACCTTGCGCGCCGGGACCACCACCTCGGCGCGCGCCCAATCGATATCGAGCGGCGCGGCATCCGGATCGTCTGCGACCGCCGCCGCGATCTCGGCGTCGCTCAGCGCGGAGATACGCGCCAGATCGGTCACACCGGGCTGGCGCTCAAGCACCGAAGCGCGCCGCGAAGATCTGTCTCTCATTTCGCCTCGCTGCTCTCGCGGAGATGATCCGCACGACACCCGCCCGGTCGGTCCAGACGAAGGCGATGACGCTTTCGGCGATCCGACCGAGGCTGACCATCCGAACCTCATCGTTCCGGATCGTCTTGCTTTTCAGGTGCGGCCCATCGAAGATGCCGATCGCGTCGCGGAAATCGATACCGTGCTTATCGAGATTGGTGGCTCGCTTGCTCTCGTCCCAGGCGAACCCGTCCCATGGCATATCCTAGCCCAAAGTCGAATCAACGTCGATACAGATGTATATACACCGGCAGGCCTGCCGGAGCGCCGGCCCTGGGTTGCCATCGCCTAGCGGAGACCGGTACGCGCAGTTCTCCACGCAATCCCCCGGCGATGCCTTTTCACGACGGCGGCGTTGAGACTCCGGCACGTCCGGCACGCTATGATCGGCGGCCCCGCAAACCATCCCAGGCCCCGTGCGCTATCCGCCCCACATTCTGGAAGAGATCCGTGCCCGGCTGCCGGCCTCCGCCGTGGTCGGGCGGCGGGTGCAGCTCAAGAAGGCCGGCCGGGAATGGCGCGGCCTGTCGCCGTTCAACGCCGAGAAGACCCCGTCCTTCTACGTGAACGACCAGAAGCAGTTCTACCATTGCTTCTCCTCGTCCAAGCACGGCGACATCTTCACCTTCCTGATGGAGACGGAGGGTCTCAGCTTCCCCGAGGCGGTCGAGCGGCTGGCCGGGGAGGCGGGCGTCAGCCTGCCTGCGCCCACTGAGGACAACCGGGCCAGCGAGCAGAAGCGGGCCGGCGCCATCGAGGTGATGGAGATGGCTGCCCGCTGGTTCGAGGACCGGCTTCAATCCGGGCAGGGCAGCGAGGCCCGCGCCTACCTCGAACGCCGGGCCCTCGGCCGCGAGACTCAGCAGAAGTTCCGGCTCGGCTATGCGCCGAACGACCGTTACGCCCTGCGCGATCATCTCGCCGGGCAGGGGGTCGAGAAGGATCTGATGCTCGAGATGGGCCTTCTGGCGACCGGGGAGGGCGTGTCGGTCCCGTACGATTATTTTCGCGACCGGGTGATGTTCCCGATCACCGACACGCGCGGTCGGGTCGTGGCCTTCGGCGGGCGGGCGCTCTCCAAGGAGGTGCGCGCCAAGTACTTGAACTCCCCCGAAACACCGCTCTTCCACAAGGGCCGGACGCTCTACAACCTGCACGGCGCCCGCAAGGCCGCGCATGATCGCGGCTCGATCATCGCGGTCGAGGGCTATGTCGACGTCATCGCCATGACGTTGGCCGGCCATCCCGAGACGGTGGCGCCGCTCGGCACGGCGCTGACCGAGGAGCAGCTCGGCCTTCTCTGGCGCCACGCCGACGAGCCGATCCTGTGCTTCGACGGCGACAAGGCCGGCCAGCGGGCCGCCTTCCGCGCGCTCGACATCGCGCTGCCGCTTCTCGAACCGGGCCGCTCGCTGCGGATTGCGTTGCTCCCCGGCGGTCAGGATCCCGACGATCTGCTGCGCTCGGGCGGAGCGGGCGCGATCGATCAGGTGCTGAACGCGGCGCTGCCACTCTCCGAACTTCTCTGGCGTCGCGCGGTCGAGGCCGGTCCGATCGACACCCCAGAGCGGCGTGCCGGCCTGACCCAGACCCTGCGCACGACCGTCGCGACGATCCGCGACGAGACCGTGCGGCGCTACTATCGCGACGATATCGAGGAACGGCTCCGCTCTTTGTCTCCGCGCAGCGCTCGGGCCTCGGGACCGGCGCCCCGCGGGCGAACCCGCTTCGTCCGCCCCGGCGAGACGGTCTCGCCACGGATCACCGGCAGCCCGAGCGCATCCATGACGGCCTCGGCGGGCTTCATCGGTGCGGCGCCGGTCCGCGAGGCGGTGATCGTTGGAACGCTGCTGGCGCATCCCGAGATGCTCGGTGAGTTCGCCGAAGAGATCGCCGAACTGGATTTCGAGGATCCGGACGCGCGGGCGCTCCTGTCGGTGCTCCTTGCCAGCGCAGCCGAAGATCCGCACACGGATCCCGCAATGTTGCAAAATCGCATCAGTCGCGCCGGACTTACGGCGGCCTCCGAGCGGATTCTGACGCTAGGACGCTCGCGAGACCGCTTGACCCTTGCGCCCCATGCCGATCCGGCGCACCGCGCAGACGCGCTCCGACAGGCGATGATCTTGCACCGGCAGGCAGGAGCGCTACATAGCGAACTTCGCGAAGCACGGCAGGCGTTTGAGAACGATCCGACCGATGCCGGATGGGCATGGCTCTGCGAGGTGAAGGCGAGGCTGGAGACCGTCATCGCTGCCGAGGCTGAGGCCGACAAGCCGGAGTCGAGCGACTCGACGGCTGCCTGACGGCCGTGTCATGGCGGTATGGGCTGGCGGTAGCGACAGGGGGCAGCCCGTCATAGTTAACAATCGGTCAAGCCTCAGGCTTGCATACGGATACCGACGACTCAAGGCGACGGAGCAATCCGGCGCCGATCCCGTACCGCGGCGTCGCTGGCGTGGACCGGCCTCTCAAGGGCCTCCGCAGCGCTCCGCCCACGAAACAATAGGCTGATCATGGCAACGAAGGCAACGGAACGGGACGAGACGGACGCTGCCCCAGAGCAGCAGACCGACGGGCCGCTCCTCGACCTGACGGATGCTTCGGTCAAGCGCATGGTGAAGCTCGCCAAGAAGCGCGGCTACGTCACCTACGAAGAGGTCAACGAGGTTCTGCCTGAGGGCCAGTCCGATCCGGACCAGCTTGAGGACGTGCTGTCGCAGCTGTCCGAGATGGGCATCAACGTCGTCGAAGCCGAGGAGACCGAAGAGGCCGCCACCGGCGAGAAGGCGGCGGAGGGCGAGGAGGAGGAGGCCGAGGGCGGCGAGGTCGCCGAGGTCGCGCCGGCGCGCGCGGTCACGGTCGCCACCACCACCAAGGAGCCAACTGACCGCACCGACGATCCGGTGCGGATGTACCTGCGCGAGATGGGCTCCGTGGAGCTCCTGTCCCGCGAGGGCGAGATCGCGATCGCCAAGCGCATCGAGGCCGGCCGCGAGGCGATGATCGCCGGCCTGTGCGAGAGCCCCCTGACTTTCCAGGCGATCATTATCTGGCGGGACGAGCTGGTGGAGGGCAAGGTCCTCCTGCGCGACATCATCGATCTGGAGGCGACCTACGCAGGTCCGGACGGCAAGAACGCCCCGCAGATCGCCGAGGGCGAGGGTGAGGACGCCGAGGACGCCGAGGCGCCCGCGCCCCCCGAAGGCGGCGACGACGAGGACGATCTGGAGAACAACGTCTCGCTCGCCGCCATGGAAGCCGAGATCAAGCCGCGGGTCCTCGAGACCTTCGATGCAATCGCGGCGAACTACCGGAAGCTGCGCAAGTTCCAGGCGGAAGGCACCGAGCGCAAGGCGACGGGTGGGCAGAACACACCGGCTCAGAACCAGAAGCAGGGCGAGCTGAAGGACATCGTGGTCGCCGACGTGAAGTCCCTGTCGCTTAACAACAATCGCATCGAGGCGCTGGTCGGCCAGCTCTACTCGATCAACAAGCAGCTGATCGGCCACGAGGGCCGGCTGATGCGCTTCGCCGAGAGCCACGGCGTCGCTCGCGACGAGTTCCTGCGCCACTACCAGGGCTACGAGCTCGATCCGAACTGGATGGAGCGCGTCGGCACTCTCGGCGGCAAGGGCTGGAAGAACTTGGTCGAGAAGGGCTCGAAGCAGGTAACGGATCTGCGCGCGCAGATCCTCGACCTCGCCTCCGAGACCGGCCTGGAGATCGGCGAGTACCGCCGCATCGTCAACATGGTCCAGAAGGGCGAGCGCGAGGCCCGGCAGGCCAAAAAGGAGATGATCGAGGCGAACCTGCGCCTCGTGATCTCGATCGCCAAGAAGTACACGAACCGCGGCCTGCAGTTCCTGGACCTGATCCAGGAGGGCAACATCGGCCTGATGAAGGCGGTGGACAAGTTCGAGTACCGCCGCGGCTACAAGTTCTCGACCTACGCCACGTGGTGGATCCGGCAGGCGATCACCCGCTCGATCGCCGATCAGGCGCGCACGATCCGCATCCCGGTGCACATGATCGAGACGATCAACAAGATCGTCCGCACGTCGCGCCAGATGCTGCACGAGATCGGCCGCGAGCCGACTCCGGAGGAGCTGGCCGAAAAGCTGGCCATGCCGCTGGAGAAGGTTCGAAAGGTCCTGAAGATCGCCAAGGAGCCGATCTCCCTCGAAACGCCCATCGGCGACGAGGAGGACAGCCACCTCGGCGACTTCATCGAGGACAAGAACGTCGTCCTGCCGATCGACGCGGCGATCCAAAGCAATCTTCGCGAGACGACGACGCGCGTCCTGGCGTCGTTGACCCCGCGTGAAGAACGCGTGCTGCGTATGCGCTTCGGGATCGGCATGAACACCGACCACACCCTCGAAGAGGTCGGCCAGCAATTCTCGGTGACCCGCGAGCGCATTCGCCAGATCGAAGCGAAGGCGCTGCGCAAGCTGAAGCACCCCTCACGCAGCCGGAAGCTGCGGAGCTTCCTGGACAACTGAGCCCCCGCCGCGGCACGGTCCGCGGCGCCTGCACTTCAACCGCGCCGCCGCGCGGCATGACACTGGCGCCATGCTCGAACGCCGCCCGCCAACGCCCGGAGTTCCAACGGCCTTCGCGGATGGCTCCGAGGCCGACGACGTGCCCTTCGGCGCGTTGCAGCCATCCGTGGGCATCCGCGACTGGCTGCTGGGCGAGGGCGCCCGGTTGGAAAAGGCCGAGGAGATGCTCGAAGGCCTCGCCGAGCGGCTGATCGCCGTCGGCGTCCCGGTAGACAGGGCTTCCACGGCCATCGACACCCTGCACTCGGAATATGCCGGCGTCGGGCGGATCTGGACCAGGGACAGCGGCACCACCGTGCGGTTGTTTCCGCACGGTGCCCGATCCACGGACGCCTATCTCAACAGCCCGTTCCACACGGTTCACGAAACCGGGGAGTGGCTGATCCTCGACCTCGCCGAGACTCCGGACGACGCCTACGCGATCATCCCGGACCTGAAGGCCGGGGGCTACACGCATTATGTCGTCGCGCCGCTGTTCTTCACCAACGGCACCAAGAACGGCATCACCTTCGCGACCCGCGCGCCGGAGGGCTTTGGTGAGGACGACATCGCCATCTTGCGCTTCGTCATGCCGGCGCTGGCCGCCGTGGCGGAAATGCGCGTCCTCAACAAGCAGCTCGATCACGTGCTGCGGCTCTATGTCGGCGACGAGCCGCACCGGGCGATCCTGGCGGGCGACATCCGCCGCGGGCAGGTCACACGGATCCGCTCGGCGATCCTGTTCGCCGACATGCGCGATTACACCCGCACCTCCGCCGACATGACGCCCGAGGAGGTGGTGGGCCTGCTCAACGTGTTCTTCGACTGCCTCGTGCCGCCGATCGAGCGCGAGGGCGGCGAGGTGCTGAAGTACCTGGGCGACGGCCTGCTGGCGATTTTTCGCGAGACCGGTGATGATTTGGGCGGCGCCGCCAAGGGGGCGCTCACGGCGGCCCAGCACGCGCTCGCGGCCCTCGACGAGGCCAACGCCCTGCACCAGTTCCCGGTGCCGGTCGCGGCGGGCATCGCGCTCCACCACGGCGAGGCCGCCTACGGCAATGTCGGCTCGGGCTCCCGTCTCGACTTCACGGTGATCGGCCGGGACGTGAATCTGGCGAGCCGTCTGGCCCAGCTCAACCGGATCCTGGGCGAGCCGCTGCTGATGTCGAAGCCGTTCGTCGATTTTCTCTGGGGGGATCCGATCCCCCTGGGCGAGCACGTGCTCGACGGTTTCCGGGAGCCGATGGCGGTGTTCCGACCGAAGTTCCTGCGGCCGCGCAAGCCGAGCTGAGCGCGCTGTGCGGGGCGATACCACCAACCCTTTGATCCTGACGTGCTGGGCACCGGCGTCGAAGCAGGGCTGCAGGGATCGCGAAGCCTTCGAAAGGCCTCCGCTTTGCACCCGCACCTCCTCAGGACGAGGGTGTGGGTTGGACAGTTGCACCGGAGGCTTTCAGGTCTCGTTGACGATGTCGTCACGCGACCTCTCCCTCCCCGCAGCGCGCTAGAGCGCTCTCCGCCGAAGTGGACACCGGTTCGGCGCAAGAGAGCGCGTCACAACAAGGGTTGAGAGCCGCGCGCGATTGCAACGCGCACGGTACACGACACGCGTCTGCCAACACGGGTGGCAAGCGCGACATGCCCCCTCTCCCGTGCGGGAGAGGGTTGGGGTGAAGGTCGAGAAAGTTCAGGATCGCGCGCACCTTCAAGGCGCTGACAGGGTGCGCCTCTTCCGGAAAGTTCTCATCCCTCACCCTGTCCCTCTCCCGCACGGGAGAGGGGACCCGCGCCCTATTCGGCGACGGTGGTGTCACTGTCGTGTACCGTGTGCAACGCGATCGGGCACGGCTCTAAGCTCTCAATCTCTCCCACTCCGGCTCGAACGCCGACCTGTAAGGGGTTGGCTGAAGACCCCAGACCGGATCGACCATCTTCTCCGTCACCTCCCGGGCCATCGTACAGGCGCGGGCGAAGACGTCCCTTGGGACGTCGGGTCGCCCGAGGATCTTCAGGCAGGCGTATCCGCAGGCGCCGTATTGGCCGATGTGGAAGGCGTTGACGGCGAACTCATCGAGCAATCCGTAGTCATAGACCCATGGATTCAACGATATGCCCTCGCTCGGAAGCTCCAGCGCGAGGCCCGCCTCGGCGTAGCGATAGCCGTCCGCAAACCGCTTCTTCTGCCTGCATAACCGACTGGCCCCATGGCGGGCCTCCGCCCGTGCCGGGCGGATGAGGATCGCGCGGTCGTAGAGCTGCAACACCCTGTCGTCGGGCTCGCCCACGCGCTCCGCATTCACCGCGGCCATCAGCAGGCTGAAATAGATTTCTTCGTCCCAACCGCCCAGATCGGCCCGCTTCAGAAAACAGTCGAACGCCTTCCGGTATTCACCGGCTGCATCATAGGTGCTGCCGAGATACATCGTGTATCGCGCGACCATGAAGGAATCCGTCTCGACCGCCAGGGCCCCTTCGAGGAGGGCGATGTCACGTGCATCCGCCGTCTTGTCGCGGTGACGGGCCCCGTCATCACCCCGGCGCATCGCCAGGGGGAGGATCGGCATTCGCTCGACGCCCGGGCAGGAGAGGAACTCGTGCAGGACGCCCCGATAGCGCCAATCCTTCCTGCTGCTGACGAGCTGATTGCGCCAGTACCGCGTCTGCGTATCGATGATCTCGAACCGGTATCCGGGCTGGGACAGCTTCGGCATCGTGAAGTTGTCCGGGATGATCAGCGTGTCATCGGCGTCGATGATCAGAACGTAATCCGCGTGGCGGCGTGCGAGCTTTAGGGCCTCGTTTCGGTTCGTGGCGAAATCGACCCAGGGCCGCGCGACGAGGGCGCCCGGTATATCGGCCATCGCCGTGCGGATGATGTCCTGGGTCCCGTCCGAGGATCCGGTATCCACGATGATCCAATGATCGATGATCGGCCGAACCGAATCCAGACATCGACGGATAACGTGGGCCTCATCCTTGACGATCATCGACAGACAGATCGTCGGGCCTGCTTTTTTCGTCATCGAACTGTCCCGCACGTCGATTTCGACGCTCGACCGTAATTGACCGCGGACATAACATGATGCGTCGGGCGCGCAAAACGACCGGATGGTACGATTAAGATGTTGCTTATACTTATAAAATGAAGACGATTGAATCACTTAAACCAGTCATAGACCTATAGATTACAACCGAGTGCGTTTTTCTTGGCTGCATACCATACGCATCT
Source organism: Methylobacterium sp. GC_Met_2 (assembly GCF_026540795.1). NCBI lineage: Bacteria > Pseudomonadati > Pseudomonadota > Alphaproteobacteria > Hyphomicrobiales > Methylobacteriaceae > Methylobacterium > Methylobacterium sp. GC_Met_2. Next base: position 3,703 of record NZ_JALNUM010000041.1, on the reverse strand, counting down.
TCGTACCAATGCAGGCCGGAAAGCGACGTGAACACAGCGCCCGGTCGGTTAGCCCCGGAGCGTCATCGTGCTGCCGGCAACGCTGAACTCGCGCAGGCGCCCGAGGAACGACATCCCCAGCAGGCTGGTCGCGAGGAGCCCCCGCGGGATCACCACCGCCTCCACGTCCCGCACCGTGATCGAACCGATCTGCACCACCGCGATCCGGATCGGTGCGACCCGGACCCGACCGTTCGCCGTGTTCCAGACGCGCGTGAAATCCGCGGGACCGACCCGGATCCCGATGCGCGCCGCATCCTCCTCGGAGAACGCGCAGGCGCTCGCACCGGTATCCACCATCATCGGCAGCGTACGGCCGTCCAGCAGGGCATGGACGAAGAAATGGCCGTTGCGGCCAGCCTGAAGCGCGACGCCCGACGTCACGACGGCTTCGAGGGCCGGCTTCGGCTGGGACGCGACCAGCAGGGCGGCCGGCACCGGGCGCAGGCCCTCTCGCAGCTTCTGCGCAGCCGTGACACCCAGGAAGCCGAGTGTGCAGACGAGCAGGATTGTGCGCACGCGGGTCAGCCTGTGGGTGGGGGTGCAGCCGTTGGGCGATGAGACCCCGGAGCCATGAAGGGATCGTGCGCGGGACCTGACGCCGGCGCCGTGGGGTGCCGTTTCCGCGCGGCGTGGTGTCCGGACCATGACCGGAACCCGGTTGTTTTCGCCCGAAGACCGGTCGTCGCCCCGGCGGCGGGGTTGACCGGCGGCAAGCGGGCGACCAAATCTATGCGTGTTCCAGGGAGATCCCCGGCAAGGGGCTGAGAAACCGCTGGCACGTCCGTCAGGACCTGCGGCGCGGAAATCCTTTGAACCTGATCCGGCTCATACCGGCGTAGGGATTGGACCGCGGCCGCCCGAAAGGCAGGCCACAGCTTCTTACCGAAGCACTTGGCCCGATCTCCACGACCGAACCCTGTGGAGAGACGCGTGTCCCTGGACCGCCCCCCGTCACCGATCGGACAACGCCGCGGCCCTGCGGGCGCACGTGAGCAGGTCCATCTTCCTGACACCACCGACATCGCGATCGTCGGCGGCGGACTGATCGGCCTGTCGATCGCATGGCGGCTCGCCCGGGCCGGCCATTCCGTGACCGTACTGGAACGCGAGACGATCGGCGCGGGTGCGAGCCTGGCGGCCACCGGAATGCTGGCGCCGGCCGCCGAGCACGAACCCGGCTCCGATCCGCTGCTGCCGCTCGCCCTGGACTCGCTCCGGCGCTGGCCGGCCTTCCGCGATGCCCTGGAGGCCGATGCGGGCCTGTCGATCGACTACCGGCCGGACGGCACGCTGGTCCTGGCGGTCGGTCGCGACGAGGTTGAGCGCCTGCGCTTCCGCTACGATCTCCAACGCCGCTCCGGGCTCGACGCGACGTGGCTTTCGGGCAGCGAGGTCCGGCGCCTGGAGCCCGGCCTGCGCCCCTCGATCACCGCCGGCGTTCACTGCCCAATGGACCATCAGGTCGATCCGTGCCGCGTGATGGCCGCCCTGGCGGAGGCCTGCCGTCGGGCCGGCGTCAGCCTGATCGAGCACGCCCCGGTGACGGCCCTCGACTGGTCGGGGGGCCGCGTCGCGGGACTCCACGTCGGCGAGCACGCCATCCGGTCCGGCACCGTGATCCTGGCCTCGGGCGCCTGGAGCGGGGAGGGTGGGCTGCTGCCGGAGACCCTGTCGTTGCCGGTGCGGCCCCTGAAGGGCCAGTCCCTGGCCCTGCGCACCACGCGCCGGACGGGTACGCTCGGCCGGATGGTATGGACCGAGCAGGTCCACATGGCACCGAAGAGCGATGGCCAGCTCATCGTCGGCGCGACCGTGGAGGATTGCGGCTTCCGTCCCGGCGTCACCGCGGGCGGCCTCTACGCGCTGCTCGAAGGTGCGCGGCGGGTCCTGCCCGGGATCGAGGAGATGGACGTGGAGGCCGTCTGGAGCGGCTACCGGCCGACCTCGGACGACGACGCGCCGATCATCGACACGCTGGCGCCCGGGCTGGTTGCCGCCACGGGGCATCATCGCAACGGCTATCTGCTCGCCCCCGTCACCGCCGATGCCGTGGCCGAGCTGGTGACGAACGGCGCGCTGCCCGAGGTGGCCCGTCCCTTCACCCGGGCGCGGTTTGTTCAGGCCGAGCCTTGGAGGGCCTCGGCATGAAGGTCTTCATCAACGGCGAGCCGCGCGAGCGCGACGCCGGGACCGTGAACGCCCTGTTCCGCCAGGAGGCGGAGGAAAGCGGCATCGAGAGCCCGCAGGGCATCGCAATCGCGCTGAACGGTCGGGTGCTCCGCCGCCGGGACTGGGACGAGACCCCGGTCGCCGAGGGGGACCGCGTCGAGATCGTCCGCGCCATGCAGGGAGGTTGACCATGGACCAGAGCGTTACGCCGCTGCGCCCCGATCCGACGCCCGACAGCTTCACCATCGCCGGGGTGAACCTGTCGTCCCGACTGTTCATCGGTACCGCCGGCTATCCCACGCAGGCGATCATGCGCGACGCCGTCGCGGCGAGCGGGGCCGAGGTGGTGACCGCCTCGATCCGCCGGGTCTCGCTTCAGGGCCACGGCTCGGACACGGTGACGCTGCTGAAGGGCAGGCGCTTCCTGCCGAACACGGCCGGCTGCGAGACCGCCCGTGACGCGATCATGACCGCCGAACTCGCCCGCGAGGCGCTGGACACCAACTGGATCAAGGTCGAGGTGATCGGCGACCGCGAGACCCTGTACCCGGACGTCGTCGAGTTGATGGAGGCCTGCCGCCACCTCGTGGACGACGGCTTCGTGGTCCTGCCCTATTGCAACGACGACCCGATCGTCTGCCAGCGCCTGGAGGATCTCGGCTGCGCCGCCGTGATGCCGATGGGCTCGCTGATCGGTTCCGGGATGGGGGTGGCCAACCCGGCCAATCTCGAACTGATCTGCCGCCGGGCCAAGGTGCCCGTCGTGGTCGATGCCGGGATCGGCACCGCATCGGATGCGGTGATCGCCATGGAGCTCGGCGCGTCCGCATGCCTGATCAACACCGCGATCGCCAAGGCCGACGACCCGGTGCGCATGGCTCGTGCCATGGGCTGGGCCGTGGCAGCCGGGCGTGACGCTTACTTGGCCGGGCGCATCCCGCGGCGCGGCCGGGCCGAGCCGTCGAGCCCGCAGCTCGGCCTCGTCGGCTCGTGAGGGCACTGCCGTCGCCGCTGCTGGCGGTGACGGACCGGCATGGCCATGCGCGGCCGCTCGCCGAGACTGTCCAAGCGATCCTAAAGGGCGGCGGGCGCTGGATCTGGTTCCGCGACCGCGACCTGGAGCCTGTGGCGCGGCGGCGGCTCGGTGAGGCCGTGGCGGCGCGCGTCCGAACAGCGGGCGGGGTCCTGACGGTCGGCGGTGATGTCGCCCTGGCCCGGGCGCTCGGCGCCGACGGCGTGCATTTCGGCGGCGGCTCGGACGCGGAGGCGATCGCGGCGGCGCGTGACGCGCTGGGAGCGGGGGCGCTGATCGGTGTGTCGGCCCATGCAGCGCATGAGGTCGCGCAGGCGGCGGGGAACGGTGCCGATTACGTGACGCTCAGCCCGATTTTTCCGACCTTGAGCAAGCCGGGCTACGGACCTGCCCTTGGTCCCGACGGCATCGTCGCCGCGCGGACAGCAGGCCTGCCGGTGGTGGCGCTCGGCGGTATCG
>NZ_JALNUM010000040.1:0-48703 GCF_026540795.1 Methylobacterium sp. GC_Met_2 | reverse complement strand
TCGACGGTCCGCAGACCGGCGCGGGGCGCGTTGACCAGGCAGGCCATGTTGCCCGGCGGGTGCTGGTTCTTCCACATCTTGGTATGCGCCTGGGGGATCTTGTCCCAGGGGAACACCTCGCTCATGCAGGGGTCGATCCGCCGGTCCAGCACGAACTGGTTCGCCGAGGAGGCCTGCTTGAGGTGGGCGAAGTGCGAGCCCTGGATGCGCTTCTGGCGCATCCAGACGTAGCGGGCGTCGAAGGTGATGTTGAAGCCGGTCGTGCCGGCGCAGAACACCACCATGCCGCCGCGCTTCACCACCAGCGCCGAGACCGGGAAGGTCGCCTCGCCGGGATGCTCGAACACGATGTCGACATCCTGCTTGCCGGTGATGTCCCAGATCGCCTTGCCGAATTTCCGCGCCTCTTTCGTCCAGGCGTGGAACTCAGGCGAGTTCACCTTCGGCAGCTGGCCCCAGCAGTCGAAGTCCTTGCGGTTGATCACGCCCTTGGCGCCGAGGCTCATCACGTAGTCGCGCTTCGACTCGTCCGAGATCACCGCGATCGCGTTGGCGCCCGAGGCCGCGCAGAGCTGCACGCCGAACACGCCCAGGCCCCCGGAGGCGCCCCAGATCAGCACGTTCTGGCCCGGCTTCACCGTATGCGGCGCGTGGCCGAACAGCATGCGGTAGGCGGTGGCGAGCGTCAGCGTGTAGCAGGCCGCCTCCTCCCAGGTGAGGTGCTTCGGCCGGACCATGAGCTGGCGGGACTGCACCCGGCAGAACTGGGCGAAGGAGCCGTCCCCGGTCTCGTAGCCCCAGATGCGCTGCGAGGGCGAGAACATCGGGTCGCCGCCGTTGCACTCCTCGTCGTCGCCGTCGTCGCGGTTGCAGTGGACGATGACCTCGTCGCCGACCTTCCAGCGCTTCACCTTCGAGCCGACCTTCCAGACGATGCCGGAGGCGTCGGAGCCCGCGATGTGGTACTCGCCCTTGTGGACGTCGAACGGCGAGATCGGCTCGCCGAGGCCGGCCCAGACGCCGTTGTAGTTGACGCCCGCCGCCATGACGTAGACCAGCACCTCGTCGTCGCCGATCTCCCAGACCGGCAGCACTTCGAGTTGGTGGGACTGTTCCGGGGGTCCATGGCGCTCGCGCCGGATCGCCCAGGCATACATCTTGGCCGGCACGTGACCGAGCGGCGGGATCTCACCCATCTCGTAGAGATCTTTGACCTCACCGGTCGTCGGACTGACCGCAGCGCTCGCCGCCATCTCGCTCTCCTCTCGTCCCGCGTGTTGCTCACGGCCGCGGTTCTCCCTCGCGCTATAGCGGCGATGCGAAAGGCCTCCAAGTGGGTCGAAAGTCGAAACCCAGAGGTTTTCGACGTGAAGAAGCCGCCGACACAGGGACGGCGCCCACGTATTCAAATTCGGCTTTCGGGGAGACCAAGTATTATTCCGCGCGCCTGGGGCCGGCACCGGATCCGAGACCTTGCACGGCGCTGCCATGTCGCTCAGGTGGACTTTATACCAAGGAACGACCAGCGTGCGGCCAGTCGCGTAGACGCGTGCCCTCAAATCGCGCTGTTCCGGCGACCAAGTTTTTTAAAGCCCCGCGGCCGCGCGCAGGGGCCTCTTGCACGTCCGTCTCGGATGACGCGTGGCCAAGCCTTCGCTACGGTGGCGGCAACGCTGCGCCCCGAGCGCGGATACAAAGATCACATGGAGGCCAGGATGGGCGCGAGCGCCGCGGAAACCCGGAGCGACAAGTCCAGCCGCGACAAGCCGTGGATCATCCGCACCTATGCGGGACATTCCAACGCGGCGGAGTCCAACGCGCTCTACCGGGGCAACCTCGCCAAGGGACAGACCGGCCTGTCGGTGGCCTTCGACCTGCCGACCCAGACCGGCTACGACCCGGACCACGAGCTATCCCGCGGCGAGGTCGGCAAGGTCGGCGTCTCGATCGCGCATCTCGGCGACATGCGGACCCTGTTCCAGGACATCCCGCTCGCCCAGATGAACACCTCCATGACGATCAACGCCACGGCCCCCTGGCTGCTGGCGCTCTATCTGGCGGTGGCCGAGGAGCAGGGCGCACCGCTCGCCGCCCTCCAGGGCACGACCCAGAACGACATCATCAAGGAATACCTGTCGCGCGGCACCTACGTGTTCCCGCCCGCGCCCTCGCTCCGGCTCACCAAGGACGTGATCCTGTTCACGACCAAGAACGTGCCGAAGTGGAACCCGATGAACGTCTGCTCCTACCACCTGCAGGAGGCGGGGGCGACGCCGGTTCAAGAGCTGTCCTACGCGCTCGCCATCGCCATCGCGGTGCTCGACACGGTGCGCGATGATCCCGAGTTCGACGCCGCGAGTTTTTCCGACGTCTTCGGCCGGATCTCGTTCTTCGTGAATGCCGGGCTGCGGTTCGTCACCGAGATCTGCAAGATGCGGGCGTTCTCGGAACTCTGGGACGAGATCGCCCAGGAGCGCTACGGCATCGACGATCCGAAGAAGCGGATTTTTCGCTACGGCGTGCAGGTGAACTCCCTCGGGCTCACCGAGCAGCAGCCCGAGAACAATGTCCACCGCATCCTGATCGAGATGCTGGCCGTGACACTCTCGAAGCGCGCCCGCGCCCGCGCCGTGCAGCTGCCGGCCTGGAACGAGGCGCTCGGCCTGCCGCGGCCCTGGGACCAGCAATGGTCGATGCGCATGCAGCAGATCCTGGCCTTCGAGACCGACCTCCTCGAATACGACGACATCTTCGACGGCAGCCACGTGATCGAGGCCAAGGTCGAGGCGCTGAAGGTCGAGACTCGGGCCGAGCTGGAGCGGATCGGCGGCATCGGCGGTGCGGTCGCGGCCGTGGAGACCGGGGCGCTGAAGCGCGCGCTGGTGGAGTCGAACGCCCGGCGGATCTCGGCGATCGAGGCCGGCGACCAGATCGTCGTCGGCGTCAACAAGTGGCAGCAGGGCGAGCCCTCGCCGCTCACCGCCGGGGAGGGCGCCATCTTCTCGGTTTCCGAGACGGTGGAGATGGAAGCGCAAACCCGCATCCGCGAATGGCGCAGCCGCCGCGACGAGCAGGCCGTGGGCCAAGCCCTCGACGCCCTGGAGCAGGCGGCGCGCTCGGGCGCCAACATCATGCCGCCCTCCATCGAAGCCGCGAGGGCCGGCGTCACCACCGGCGAGTGGGGCGAGCGCCTGCGCGCGGTGTTCGGCGAGTACCGCGCGCCCACCGGTGTGACCCTCGAGACGGTCTCGGCCGGGGCCGCCGAGGACGCCAAGCTGCTGATCGCCGATCTCGGCGAGCGGCTGGGCGAGACGCCCAAGATCGTGGTCGGCAAGCCGGGCCTCGACGGCCATTCCAACGGCGCCGAGCAGATCGCGCTGCGCGCCCGCGACGTCGGCTTCGACGTAACCTACGACGGCATCCGCCAGACCCCGACCGAGATCGTCGCCAAGGCGAAGGAGACGGGCGCCCATGTGGTCGGCCTGTCGATCCTGTCCGGCTCCCACGTGCCGCTGGTGCGCGAGGTCCGGGCCAAGATGCGGGAGGCGGGCCTCGACCATATCCCCGTCGTGGTCGGCGGCATCATCTCGCCGGAGGACGAGCTGGTCCTCAAGAACATGGGTGTGCGCGCCGTCTACACGCCGAAGGATTACGCCATCGACCAGATCATGGTCGGGCTCGCCAAGGTGGTGGAAAAGAGCCTGGATCGACGGGACGGCCCGTCCGACAGGCCGCGCGAGGAGGCCCAGGTCTACTGAGAGGCTGTACGCACAGGTTGAATCGACCAATCAGGAATCTCAAACAAGTTTAACTGTTTCACCGTCATACCGCCTTCGGTCCTGCCTCCCGGGACCGAAGGCGACATCACATGCGCACCGGTATTTCGATCGCGGCCAAGCTCGGGGCCTGCCTTGCCGCCCTGGTTCTCCTGATCGCCGCGACGAGCGGTCTCTCCCTGGCGGAGCTGCGCAGCGTCAACGCCACCGCGGCGGCACTCCGCGACGTGCGCGTGCCGGCGACCGATGCGCTGGGCCGGATGGGTGTCCTCATCATGCGCCAACGGGTCAATGGCGGCCGGCTCATCACGGCCGACACGCCGGAGCTGCGGGCAGAGGTCTCCACCCTTATCGCCAAGCGCGGCGAGCAGCTCGCGGCCCAGTTCGCCCGCTACGAGGCCGAGCCGCTCACGCAGGCCGAACGCGAGAGCTACGCGGCACTGCGCCGGAACCTCGAAGCCTATAACAGCCTGCAGAAGCAGGCCCTGGACAAGGCCACTGCGGGCGACATCGCCGGCGGGCAGCGGATCTACAACACCACGATGTCGGCCGGCATCAACGCTGTGCTCTCGGAGTGGGACCGGCTGGTCGACCTGAATGCCGCCGGCTCGCAGGCGAGCGGCACGCGGATCGCGGAGACCTACGCGGCCGCCAACCGGGACATTCTGGCCCTCGCCGGCCTCGCGTTGATCGTCGCCCTGGGCGCCCTGGTGATGGTGCTGCGCGGCGTCAGCCGGCCGCTGCGGGCGATCTCCGCGGCGACGCAGCGCCTCGCCGCCGGTGACATCGAGGCCGAGATCCCGGGCCAGGGCCGCCGGGACGAGATCGGCGCGCTGGCCGGTTCCGTGGTGGTGTTCCGTGACAATCTGATCCGGAGCTGCGCCCTCGAGGCCGAGACCGCGCTGGCCCGCGCGGATGCCGAGACCCAGCGCCGGGCCGCGACCCGGGCCATGGCCGACGCCTTCGAGCAGGCGATCGGCGGCATCGTCGGCGGCGTCTCGGCGGCCGCCACCGAGCTGGAGGCGACCGCCCGGTCCCTGACCGGAAGCGCAGCGGATTCGGCCGGACAGTCCGGCACGGTCGCGTCGGCTGCCAACGAGGCCGCCGCCAACGTCAACACCGTGGCGGCGGCGGCCGAGGAGCTGGGCTCGTCGGTCCAGGAGATCGGCCGGCAGGTCAGCGGCTCGGCGGAACTGGCGCGGATCGCCGTCGCCGAGGCGGCCGACACGGTCGCCCTGGTGCAGGACCTGAGCGCCGCCGCCGCGAAGGTCGGCGACGTGGTCGGCCTGATCTCGACCATCGCGGCCCAGACCAACCTTCTGGCCCTCAACGCCACCATCGAGGCGGCCCGCGCGGGCGAGGCGGGGCGCGGCTTCGCGGTGGTCGCCACCGAGGTCAAGGAACTGGCCAGCCAGACGGCCCGGGCGACCGAGGAGATCACCGGCCAGATCACCCGGATCCAGGCCTCCACGGGGCAGGCCGCGAGCTCGATCGACGGGATCAGGCGGCGCATCCGCGAGATCGACGGCGTGGCGGCCTCGATCGCCGCCGCCGTGGAGCAGCAGGGCGCGGCGACCCAGGAGATCGTCCGCAACGTCGCCGAGGCGGCGGCGGGCACCGGCGCGGTCACCGGCACCATCGCGAGCCTCGCCCAGGCGGCCGAGGAGACCGGCGCGGCCGCCGCCCAGGTGCTGGGCGCGGCCTCCGACATGTCCCGCCAGTCCGAGCACCTCACCGCCGAGGTCGGTCGGTTCCTCGCCACGGTGCGGGCGGCGTGAGCCACCGGCCCCTCACGGTGGCGCTCCGGATCGCGTAGGACGGCGCCATGCCGTCCGCCATGCCATCCGCCTTGCCCACGCTTCTCCTCCTCGCCGTCCCGCTGGCCGCAGCCCTCTCGGCAGGGCTGATCCTGCGCCTGTTCCCGCTCCTGCAGCGCTACGCCCTGGCGCGCCCGAACGCCCGCTCCAGCCATAGGGTGCCGACGCCGCAGGGGGGCGGGATCGCCGTGGTGACGGCGCTCGTGACCATCTCGGGCCTGCTCATCGCGGCGCCGGAGATCGGCGGCCGGCCGGACTGGATCTGGCTCGCCGGCTGCGCCCTCGCCCTGGCACTCCTCGGGGCCGTGGACGACGTGCGCCCGCTGCCGGCCGGCGTTCGGCTCGTCACGCAGGCCGTAGCGGTCGGCCTGCTGGTCTGGCACCTGGACGGACGGCTGCTGCCCGGCCTCCCCCTCGGCCTCGAACGCGGCCTCGCCCTCGTCGCTGGCCTCTGGTTCGTGAACCTGACGAACTTCATGGACGGGCTCGACTGGATGATCGTGGCGGAGATCGTCCCGGTCTCCGGCGCCCTGCTGCTGTTCGGCCTCGCCGGGCTCCTGCCGCCGCTGCCGACGCTGGTGGCAGCCTGCCTGCTCGGCGCGGTGCTGGGCTTCGCGCCGTTCAACCGGCCGGTCGCAAAGCTCTTCCTCGGGGATGTCGGCGCACTGCCGATCGGGCTCGTCACCGCGTGGCTGCTCTGGCATCTCGCCACGGCGGGCGGTCTCGCGGCGGCTCTGCTGCTGCCGCTCATCTATCTCGCCGATGCCAGCCTGACGCTCGCCGCCCGGGCCGGCCGGCGGGAGCGGATCTGGGAGGCGCATCGGGGCCACTTCTACCAGCGGGCGACCGTGAACGGGCTCACGGTTCCGGGCGTGGTGGGGCGGGTCTTCGCGGTCAATCTCGCGCTTGCGGCGCTGGCCGCCGCGACCTTGTTTTGGCCGTCCTGGCCGGTCACCCTCGCGGCGCTCGTGGCCGGGCTCGCCCTGGTCGCCCTCCTGCTCCGCCGCTTCGCCCGCGCCCCGGCGCCGGCCCCCGCCGAAGGTGCCGCCCACCCGTGACCGGACTGATCGCGCTCACCGGGGCGACCGGCTTCATCGGCCGCCACCTGCTCGCCGACCTCACCGCCCGCGGCTACCGGGTCCGGGTGCTGCTGCGCCGGCCGACCGCCCTGCCGGAGGGCGCCGCGAGCGCGGTGGTGGGCGACCTGACGCGCCCGATCAACATGGCCGCGGCGTTGGCCGGCGTCGACGCGGTGGTGCATTCGGCGGGCCTCGCCCATGCCATGTCGGGCGCGCCCGAGGACGATTACCGCACCCTCAACACCGAGGCGACGCGCAAGCTCGCCGAGGCGGCCGCGCGTGCAAAGGTGCGCCGGTTCGTGTTCCTGTCCTCGATCCGCGCGCAGGTGGGCCCGAGCGCGCCGGGTTCGGTCGGGGAGGGCGATCCCGCGGTGCCGACCGATGCCTATGGCCGCTCCAAGCTGGAGGCCGAGCGGGCCTTGGCCGAGACCGGGCTCGACTGGGTCGCCCTGCGCCCGGTCCTGGTCTACGGCGCCGGTGTGAAGGGCAACATGGCCGCGCTCCTGCGGCTCGCCCGCGGCCCGTACCCGCTGCCGCTCGGCGGCCTCGCGGCCCGGCGCTCGCTGATTTCCCTGGAGAGCCTGTCGGGGGCCGTCGATACGGTGCTGCGGGCGCCGGGCCCCGTGCGGGCGGCGCTGATCGCGGCCGATCCGGATCCGCTGAGGCTGCCCGAGATGATCGCGGCGCTCCGCGCGGGCCTCGGCCGCGGTCCGGGGCTGGTCCCGGTCCCAGCCAGCCTCCTGAGACTCGCCTGCCGGATGACCGGCCGAGACGAGCAGTTCGCCCGCATCGCCGAGGGGCTGGTGGCCCGCGCCGACGGCCTCGCAGCGCTCGGCTGGCGCCCAGCGGGATCGACCCGGGACGGGCTGGCGCGGCTGGCGCGAGCGGGCGGTTAAGATACGAAGCCCCAAATCCGGGATGCCAAAGGGATGATCCCTTTCGAAACCCGGGTTTTACCCGCTGCGGTTTACGCCGCGCTTCGCTCCACCCGCTGGGCGTGGCGCTCGCGGAAATGCGGCACGGCCGTCTCGAACACCGCCTCCGCGGCCGCCCGGTCGCCGGCCGCCACGGCCGCGCGCAGCTCTGCCACCCAGGCATCGAGCCGCGCCCGGTCGGCGAAGACCGGGCGCGCCGCCATCACGCCGTCGATCCCCGCAAGCGCCACGCGCGGCTCATCCCGGGCGAACAGGATCTCGTTGAGCCGCTCGCCGGGCCGCGCACCGGTGAACGCGATCTCGATCTCTTCCCCGGGCTCGAAGCCGGCCAGCCGGATCATCCGGTCGGCGAGGTCGGCGATCCGCACCGGCTGGCCCATCTTGAGCACGTAGACCGCGGCGCGCTCCGAATCCGGCCCGGTGCGGGCCTCGCCGTCGGCGTGGGAGGCGGCCGTCAGGACGAGGTCGCAGGCCTCGCGCACGGTCATGAAGTAGCGGACCATGTCGGGATCGGTGACCGTCACCGGGCCGCCCCGGGCGATCTGCGCCTTGAACACCGGCACCACCGAGCCGGCCGAGCCCAGGACGTTGCCGAACCGCACGGCGATCAGCCGGGTCGGGTGACCGGGCTGACCCGACTGCGCCGCATCGAGGGCCTGGGCGACCATCTCGGCGAAGCGCTTGGTGACGCCGAGCTGCGAAACCGGCTCGATCGCCTTGTCGGTGGAGATCATCACCAGCGCCCGGGCGCGGGCCGCCACCGCGGCCTCGGCGACGTTGATCGAGCCGAACACGTTGGTCTTGATGCCCTCCTGCCAGTCCCGCTCCAGGTAGGGCACCTGCTTGAGCGCAGCGGCGTGGAGCACGTAATCCGGCCGGAACTCCGCGATGACCTGATGCGTCCGCTCCCGGTCGCGGATGTCGGCGAGAACCCCCGTGACCGTGGCTTTCGCGGCCAGGATCGCCGGATGCGTGAGGATGCCGTGGAGCGCCGGCTCGGAGGCATCGAGCACCAGCACGGCGGCGGCCCCGAACGCCACGGCGCGCAGGCAGATCTCTGAGCCGATCGAGCCGCCGCCCCCCGTCACCACAACCCGGCGGCCGGTGAGGAACGCCTCCAACCGCGCCCGGTCGATGGGCACGGTCGGGCGCAGGAGCAGATCCTCGATCTCCAGCGGCGCCAGTTCCGGTCCCTGTGCGCCCTCGCCGAGGCCGGCCACCCGGGCGAGGGGGAGGCCGAGCCGGCGGGCGCGGGCGATCAGGTCGTCGGGCGACGCCTCCGGCACGAGGGCGCTCGGCGTCGCCACGAGGCGCCGCACCGGCTCACCCCGTGCCGCGAGATCGGCCACCACCCGCTCCAGATCCGGGAAGCCGCCGAGCACGGCCACGCCGCGCATGAACTGACCGCGCTCGTCCGCGCGCGGCGACAGGATGCCCCGGGGCGCGAGCTTCTTCACCGAGCCCGATTCGATCGCCCGGATCAGCACGTCGATATCGGCGCCGCGCCCGAGGAGCAGGGTCGGCACGGTGGCGGCCCGGGCGCTCGACTGCCGGGAGCGCGTGTCCTTGAGATAACGGAAGGCGAGGCGCGCCCCGCCGAGGAAGAAGATCTGCAGGACCCAGTAGAGCAGGATCGCGATCTTGCCGAAGAAGTAGAACCCGTAGAGATCGGCCGAGACCAGGACCCAGTCGATCACCAGCAGGGTGAGCGCCAGCACGCTCGCCGCCCGGACGATTCCGGCGAGATCCTGCAGGGAGGCGAAGCGCCACTTGGTCCGGTAGAGCCGGAAGCGCGCGTAGACGAAGCCCGCGAAGGCCAGGAACGGCGGCAGCAGCAGGGGCAGGGCGTGCAGGCGCTCGTCCAGCATCCCGCCCTGGAATCGGAACAGGAAGGTGAGCACCACGGCGGCGGCGGTCGCCGCGAGGTCGTGGGCCACCATCACCGCGGTCTTGTAGTGGCGCTGCTGCATCGGGGGCCGGATGGGGTGCCGCGGGGTATCCGCCGCGGGACCAGTCCTGTCAACGCGACGGGCCGTCCGGACCCGCGTCAGGTCAGGGCCCGGGCCGCGGCGCCCGCCGCGTCGTCGACCCGGTCGATGTCCGGGGCCTCGATGTGCCGGTAGCGGGCCTGGATCAGCCCGAATGCCCCGAAGGCGGCGTGGCCCGCGGCCACCAGCCCGAGCAGGACCGAACCGTAGGGCTGGGCGCGCAGCAGCGCGAAAGCCTCGGCCAACCCCTTGGCGTCGGACGAGCGCTGGTGCCACGCCGCCGCGACAAGGAAGCCGCCGATGATCAGGAAGGCCAAGCCCCGCGCCGCATAGCCGAAGCGGCCGATCGGCCCGGCCCAGCGCGCGCGGGCCTGCGCGTCGAGGGCGAGCCGGTCGGTGACGTCCCCGCGCCACGCCTTGCCGAGGAAGCCGAAGCCGCCGCCGACCACCGCGAGGCCGGCGAGCGCCACGAGCCAGCGGCCGAAGGGCTTGGCAAGCAGCCACGCGGTGCCATCGTGCATGCCGTCGCCGCCGCTCAGACCGAGCCCGAGACTCAGCGATGCGGCACTGGCGGCGAGGCCAAAATAGAGCGCGGCGCTGATCAGATGCGCGCCGCGCACCCCCAGGCCCTTGAGCCCGGTTCCTCGCCGGTCGGCATCCGTAACGGCCTCGACGAGGCGCCAGAGCGCGAAACCGGCAAGCCCCAGGGCGATCAAGCCGACGAGAGCCGCGCCGAACGGTCCGGCCAGCACGGCGCGCAGGGCGTCCTTGCTGTCGCCGGCCCGTCCGCCCTGTCCGAGCGCCGCCAACAAGGCGAGGCCGCCGACCACGAGGTAGACCACGCCACGGGCACCGTAGCCGAAACGGGCGACGCGCTCGATCGTGTTGCGGCCGCCGGGGAGGGTGCTCATGCCGGGATCTGCGTTCGGTGAGTCGGGCGTCCGATGCTGGACCGGTCAACGTCCGGCGGCGCGGGCTCGATCCGTTGCCGGCGCAGAACCCGGCGCCGCGCTACATCGGCGTCCGCTCGGCCCGCCCGGACAGCGCCACGTAGAAGCCGAGCCCGTCCTGGGCCGGCAGGGTCTGCAGCCGCTCGATCAGGCCGCGGCGCTTCGCGTCGAGGAGCAGGCGACCCGCCGGCTGGAACAGGGTCTCGCCGCCGCCCTCCGGGGGCGGATCGAGCCGGATCGCCACGGTCTTGCCCTTGGCGAAGCGGCTGCGCTCCAGCATGTCCTTGAGCGAGGCCTCCGCGCGCGTGCGGTTGGCGCCACGCAGGTCGAGCACCGAATCCGCATCCGTCACACCGAGGGAGCCGCGCAGCTTGGCCGCGTAGAAGTCTTCGAAATGGGGCAAGTCGGTGCCTTGGTGCTCTGCGGGGCCGGGGGGCCGGCCCTTGAGTCGGGTGCGGCTCAGGATGTGAGCCCGCGATAGATGTCGCGCACCGGCACGGTGCCATCAAGCTCCGGCAGCGTCACGGTACCATCGGGCCCGAGCGCCGTGACGCCCCAATCCTCACCCGCCCGCCGCCAGACCTCGATCCGGATCTCGTCGGAATAGACGATCAGCAGGACCTTGAGGCTCGGCACCGTCCGGTAGAAGTCGATCTTGCGACCGCGGTCCAGGCTCATGGTCGAGGGCGAGAGCACCTCGGCGACGAGGAGCGGATCTGCGGCATAGCCGTCCGGCAGGGGCGGCCCGCAGCGCACCACCACGTCGGGGATCGGCGCGAAATCGTCCATCGCGGCGCTGAGGATCGCCAGACCCGGCACGGCGCGGCAGCCCCGTGGCTCAGCCAATGCATCGAGGCGTCCCGCCAGATTCATCACGATGCGCTGATGCCGTTCCCGCGGCGGCGCCATCAGCACCGGTTCGCCGTCGAGCAGTTCCCAGCGCTCCGCGTCCGGGCGGGCCTCCGCCCAGAGCCGGAACGCCGCCACGTCCATCCCCACGTCACGCTTAACGGCCAGAGACATCGCCGACCTCCGATCCCGGGCGAGGTTAGCACCGGCGCGCCGACGCGCGCCAGCGCCGGTTCAAAAGGTCACGCGGTCGTCGATCTCGGTCACCGGCAGGGCACCACCCAGCTCCGGCAGGTCCACGACATCCTTCGATCCGGCCACCCGCATGGACCAGTCGGCATCGCGGCGCCAGACCTCGATCCGGGGCTCGTTCTGGTAGACGATCAGCAGCGACTGGAGGCTCGGCACGGTGGCGTAGAAGGCGAGCTTGCGCCCCCGGTCGTTGGTCATGGTGCCGGGCGAGAGAACCTCGACGATCACCAGGGGATCGTCGACGAAGCCGGTGGGCGGCATCGGCCCGCAATGGACCACGACATCCGGGTAGGGCGCGTAATCGTCCATGGCCGCGCTGAGGATCGCCAGACCCGGATAGGCGCCGCAGCCGCGCGGTTCGGCCAATGAATCGAGACGCTTGACGAGGTTCGTGACGATGCGCTGGTGCCGCGCGCTCGGGGGCGCCATCAGCACCGGCTCGCCGTCGAGCAGCTCCCAGCGCTCCTCATCCGGGCGGGGCTCCACCCAGCGCCTGTATTCGGCGACGTTCATGCGCGTGTCGCGCTTCACAGCCAGTGCCATGACGGCCTCCGATCGCGACTCGGAGCTTAGCACGGGCCGGGTCCCGCGACGACGGACTCAGTCGGCGCCGCCTCGCGCGCGCGTCGCGCCGGCCGTCAGGAAGCGCTGGGGATCGACCGGCACGCCGTCGATGCGGGTCTCGTAGTGCAGGTGCGCCCCGGTGGAGCGCCCGGTCGAGCCCACGGAGCCGACCGTATCGCCCGCGGCGACGCGCTGCCCGGGATAGACCGCGATGCGGGCGAGATGGCCGAACCGGGTGGTCAGGCCGTTCCCGTGATCGATCTCCACCATGTTGCCATAGCCGCCCGCGGCCTCGGCGGCGATCACCCGGCCGGCGGCGGTCGCACGGGCGGGCTCGCCGTATTCGGCCTTGAGGTCGAGTCCGGTGTGGAGCGCGAGGCCGCGGGTGAACGGGTCGAGCCGGGTTCCGAACGGGCTCGACACGAGGGCCTCGCCCCGGATCGGCCGGCCGAGCGGCAGTCCGGCAGCTTTCCGGCGCAGGCGCTCGCTTTCCGTCTGAGCCCGACGGGCCAGCGCGAGGCCGGCCTCGAAGCCGGCGCCGTCCAGGACGCGGCTGTCGAGGGGGACCAGCGGGCCGCCAACCCCGGCGGACGGCGCGTCAAAGCGTCCGGGATCGAGGCCGGTCCGGCGGATCAGGCCACGCAGCCGCCGGACTTCCTCGCCGGCCCGCGCGGCCAGGCCGGCAAGGCGCTCGCCCTGAGCCGCCTGCAGGCCCTCGAGGCGGGCCTCCAGCCGGATCAGCCCGGTCTCGACCTCGATGTCGCTCCGGCGCGGCAGGGCGCGGGCGGGCTCGGCCCCATCATCGGAGCGCAGGTTCGGCTCATCGTCGACCGGCGCGAGGCCCGCGCCGGGGCGTGGGGACAGCGTGCCGGTGGTGGTCGGGTCGGGGGGCGTCTGCCGCGCGAGGCCGGCCAGGGCGGCGGCACGCCGCTCCAACTCGGCCTGCCGCTCCAGCGCCGCCGTGACGCGGTCTGCCAGCCCGGCCTCGGTGCCGGCCCGGTCGCGCCCGTCGCGGTCGAGGCGGTCGCGCAGTTCGGCAAGCTGCACCTCGTAGGCGTCGCGCATCGCCGCCTGCCGGGCCACGAAACCGGCCAGCACCTCATCGTGGAAGACGATCAGATAGGTCGCGCCCAGCGCCCAGAGCAGCGCGAGCGCGAGCCCCCCGGCGAGCCACGGCGCGGCCCGGCGTGGGGTGGAGGGCGAAGAGATCTTCAAACGATGCATCGGGACGGCCCCGCAAGAACCGTCATTCAAGACTGGGTAAGGTTAAGGATCCGTCGAGACCAATATCGGTCCGCCGAAACTTTCCTCAGGTAAGCGCCCGGGCGGCCTCCAGCACCGCCTCGGCGTGGCCCGGCACCTTCACCTTCGGCCAGACCTTGGCGATCCGGCCTTCGCGATCGACCAGCACGGTGGTGCGCTCGACGCCCATGTATGTGCGCCCGTACATGCTCTTCTCGACCCAGACCCCGTAGGCTTCGAGCGCGCCCTTGTCCTCGTCGGAGGCGAGCGGAAAGGCGAGCCCGTACTTGCCGCAGAACTTGTCGTGGCTCTTCACCGGGTCCGGCGACAGACCGACGATCTTCGCGTCGGCCGCCGCGAAATCCGGCAGCAGGCGGTTGAAGTCCTGCGCCTCCAGGGTGCAACCGCTCGTGTCGTCCTTCGGGTAGAAGTAGAGCACGACTTTGTGACCCTTGAGCGCAGCCAGCGCAATGCGGCCTCCCGCAGAGGCGGGCAGGTCGAAATCCGGGGCCGGATCGCCCTCTGACAGCGGCATCGTGCCTTCCTTTCGGCCGAATGATGATGTGCAACCGATCTCGTGCCCGGCAACACGCTAGCGCGCCGCGCACACCTGAGCCAAAACCGGAGTCGCGGCCGCTGTAAAGCGCAGGCGCGCTTCGATCCACCGGCCGCGAAGCCTGCGGGCTCCGCGGGCAGAGTCCCCGGAACAAGGGTCCCGATGGCGGACGAGACGACGTCGGCAGGCAACCCCCGGGGGCGGGCACGGCGCGTGGGAGGCGCCTGCCTCGTGAGCGCGCTCGCCCTGGTGCTGGTCCTCGGCGCCGGGATCGGCCTCGTGGCCCTGCGCCTGTCGAACGGGCCGCTGCAGATCGACGGCCTGTCGCGTCGCGTCGCCGCCGCCGTGGCCGAGCGGATCGGCCCCGGCTGGAGCATCGGCATCCGCGGCAGCAGCCTCGAACTCGACCGCGAGAATGCCCTGAGCCTGCGCTTCTCCGGGCTCGACATCCGCAATCCGCAGGGCGACCTCGTGGTCCGTGCGCCCCTGGCGCTCGTCAGCCTCGACCTCTGGGGGCTGCTCCGGCTCAACCTGCAGCCACGCTCCATCGAGTTCCGCGAGACGCAGACCACCGCGCTGCTGCACCGCGACGGCTCCATCGCGTTCGCGGCCTCGGAGGCCAACCACCCGGTCGACATCCAGCCGCACACGCCGCCGAGCGTGGATGCGGTGCGCGGCAGTGTCTCGCCATTGTCGGCGGGCATCGCGTCGATCTTCGGCATCGTGCTCGATCCGAGCGGCGTGGTGGGCGCCCTCGACCGGGCCCGGATCACCGATGCGCGCCTGCGCTTGATCGACGAGGACGGCCGCGAGCGTGCGGTCTTCGCCCGGGTCAACGGGTTGTTCGGGCGCGATTCGGCGAACGGATCGCGCACCTTCGAATTGCGGCTCGACGGGCCGCACGGCGAGTGGCGGTTCGGTGGCTCCCTGCGCGACGGCGGGGAGGGGCAGGACCGCTCGGGCATCATCACCCTCGACGATCTGCCGGTGACCGATCTGCTGCTGCTCTCGGGCCAGTCGGGCCTGCCGCTGACCACCGATCTCAAGGTCTCGGCCCGGGCCGACGTGAAACTGGCGGCCGGGCGCATCCAGGCGATGACCGCCCGGGTCCATACCGGCGACGGCACCGTCCTGATCGAGGAGAAGGACTTCAACCCCGTCACGGTCGAGAGCCTCGACGCGAATCTGGACTGGGACGAGGCCGGCCGCGTCATGGCGCTGACCGGCCTGGACTATCGCGGAGCCGGCAACGCCGTACACCTGACCGGCGCCTGGAAGGGCAGCCCGGCGGATGCGGCGACGGACTGGACGGCGACGCTTGCGGGCCGGGACGCCACTTTGCGCGGGGCGACGCCGCAGGACGCGCCGGTGAAGATCGACGCCCTGGACGTGAAGCTCTCCGGCCGGGACGGCGGCATCGCCATCGACGCGCTGAACCTGTCCGCCCCGGGGATGAGCGGGACGATCACCGGGACGATCGGCACCGCGGCCGACGATGGCGGCCTCAACCTCCACATCACCGCCCATGACGGCGACGTCCGCACGGGCCTGCGTCTCTGGCCGGAGCACATCGCGCCCCCGGCCCGGACCTATCTCGTGGACCAGCTGCGGCGCGGCCGCGTCGAGGCGGTGGACATCCGGGTGACGATGTCCGGCACCGTGCTGGCCGCCGCGACCCGGGGCGATCCGGCCCCGGACGACGCGGTCCATATCGACTTCCACGTTTCCGACGCGGCCCTCGACGTCACGGCAGACGCGCCCCCCGTCACCAAGGGCAACGCCTTCGGGACCATCACCGGGCGCTCCACCACGGTGCGCAACGTGACCGCCGAAATCCGCGGGCCGGACGGCCGTGGCCTCGCAATCTCGGATGGCAGCTTCGTCATCCCCCAGCTCACCCCGGACCGGGTGGTGGCGCAGATCGGCATGCGGCTCTCCGGTGGGGCGGACGGCATGGCCTCCGTGCTGCAGGCCAAGCTGTTCAAGAGCCTGATGAGCGTCGATCTCGACCCCGCCACGATCAAGGGCAGCGCCGACCTGCGGGTCGATTTCCCCCTCAATCTCAAGCACATCCCCGATCTGCCCGACCTGCCCGTGACCCTGACTGGCACGCTGGCCGATCTGTCGGTCGACAAGGTGATGGGCAAGGACCGGCTGGAGGCGGGCAAGTTCTCCCTGTCGTACGACCGCGGCGCCTTCGTGCTGAAGGGCGACGGCCGGGTCGCGGGCGCCCCGATCTCGGTGGACATGCGCCAGCCGAAGGTGGGACAGCCGGGCGAGGCGGTCATCAACCTCGCCCTCGACGACGCGGTGCGGGGCCGGAAGGGCCTGCCGACCGCGCCGCAGCTCACCGGCACGATCCCGGTCCGCGCGGTGGTGCCGATCGGCCGGCCCGGAACCGGCAAGCCGCCGATCAAGGTCGAGGCCGATCTCGCCAAGGCCGGGATCGACGGGCTGCTCCCGGGCTTCACGAAGCCCGTGGGCAAGCCGGGACGGCTGACCTTCACCCTCGTGGATGGCGGCCAGGGCCTCGAACTGCGCGACTTCGCCTTCGACGCCGCCCCGGCCTCCGCCCGCGGCACCGTCACGATCACCCCTGAGGGCGGCCTGGAGCGGGCGGAGCTGACGAACGTCAAGCTCTCGCCCGGCGACGATCTGCGGGTCGGGCTCGACCGGTCCGGCAACGGCTACAAGCTCGTAGTCCGGGGCGCAGTGGTGGATGCGCGACCGTTTCTGAAGTCGCTGGGCGGGCCGGACGGCAAGGGCGGCAAGGAAGCGAACCCGAAGGATATCGACGCCGACATCCAGGTGCCGATCGTCACGGGCTTCAACGACGAGGCGCTGACCGGCGCCAACCTGCGGCTGACGCTGCACGGCAAGACCCTGCGGGCCGCCACCATCTCCGGACGCTTCCGCGCAGCGCCCTTCGCGGCCTCCGTCACCCGGGGCGAGCGGGGCGTGCCGACGCTGGCGGTGGATACGGCCGATGCCGGCGCGACCCTGCGCTTCGTCGATGTCTACCGACGGATGCATGGCGGGCGGCTCAATGCCGGGATCGGCCTCAACGACGGCCCGCAGGCGGGGGTCGTACAGATCCGCGACTTCGTCCTGCGCAACGAGCCCGCTTTGTCGAGCATCATCGCGCAGGGTCCGGAGGTGGCCGACACCGATTCCGCCCGCGGCCGCCGGGTCGCCCCGGGCCGGGCGGCGGGCGATGTCACCTTCGACCGGATGCGCGCCAACTTCGTCCGCACGGGCACCCGAGTCGATTTCAGCGATGCGGCGATCTCGAACGCCGCCATGGGCTTCACCCTGTCGGGCTGGCTCGATACCGGCCGCGAGCGCACCCTGATCGACGGCACCTTCGTGCCGCTCTACGGGCTGAACAACGTCGCCTCGCAATTGCCCCTGCTCGGGCCTCTGCTGGGCGGCGGCCACAACGAGGGTCTGTTCGCGGTCAATTTCCGCGTCTCGGGCAAGCTGGCCTCGCCGGACGTGAGCGTGAACCCGCTCTCGGCCATCGCGCCGGGCTTCCTGAGGAAGCTGTTCAGCGCCGGGGGCGGGCCGTTCGCGGACGGGATGCCGGTGCCGCAATAGGGCGAGTGCCAAGGGCCGACCCGCTGCGACCTGAGGCGCGGAGGAAAGCCGCGATCACGGCTGGGGCCAGGGCATCGAAGCCGATCACACCGGCCATGCCGGGGTCCTCCAGGTCGGCGACGCGGACCGCCCGGCCTTAGACCTGGATCGGCTCCTCTGCGAAACCATTCTCCCGAAAAACAAAGAGCCCGGCGCGGCGGCCGCACCGGGCTTAAAGCCAAGCCCCAAAAAACTACTTCTCGACGAAGGCCTTCTCGATCACGTAGTGGGCCGCCTCGCCGTGGTTGCCCTCCTCGTAGCCGCGGGAGGTCAGAAGCTCGCGGGTATCGCGGATCATGTCGGGGCTGCCGCAGAGCATGAAGCGGTCGTTCTCGATCGCCATCTCCGGCAGGCCGATGTCGGAGAAGAGCTTGCCCGAAACCATCAGATCGGTGATCCGGCCGCGGTTGCGGAACGGCTCGCGGGTCACGGTCGGATAGTAGACCAGCTGGTTCGAGATCATCTCGCCGAGGAATTCGTGCTTCGGCAGGGTCTCGGTGATGGTCTCGCCGTAGGCGAGCTCCTGCACCTGCCGGCAACCATGGACCAGCACGACCTTCTCGAACCGGTCGTAGGTCTCCGGGTCCTTGACGATCGACAGGAACGGCGCCAACCCCGTGCCGGTGCCGAGCAGGTAGAGGTGCCGGCCGGGCAGCAGGTTGTCGAGCACCAGCGTGCCGGTGGGCTTCTTGCCGACGATGATCGGATCGCCGACCTTGAGATGCTGGAGCTTCGAGGTCAGCGGCCCGTCCTGGACCTTGATCGAGAAGAACTCCAGTTCCTCCTCGTAATTGGCCGAGACGACCGAATAGGCGCGCAGGAGCGGCCGCCCCTCGACCTCCAGGCCGATCATCGTGAACTCGCCGTTGCGGAAGCGGAACGCCGGATCGCGGGTCGTGCGGAACGAGAACAGGTTGTCAGTCCAGTGGTGGACCGACAGGACGCGCTCCTCGTAGAACTTGCTCATCGACGGATCAGTCCTCGAATCCTCTGATGCCCGGTTCGGCAGATCCCCGCCGTCCCACGGGACGGGGGCGGATCCATGCGGCGGTTCGCCGGGATCCGGATGTCAAACAGACGCGTGCTGCTTCTTTCGCAGTTGCAGCACGCCCGTCAAGGCGCCCTGGGATCACACCCGCCAAAGAAGTGAACGGCCTGGAATCGTTCGAATATTGAGCGTCTTCGCCGCACGGCCGCAGCCGCGCCCCGGACATGGGAGGGTTGCCGGCCGGCGGTGCCTCGGTGGGGCGCTCAGACGGTGCCGCTGGGCCGGAGCGGCTTGAGGCCCGCCTCGATCTCGGCCCGGCGCGGCTCCAGAAACGGCGGCAGGGCAAGACGCTCGCCCAGAGTCTCCAGCGGCTCGTCAGCGGTGAAGCCGGGCCCGTCGGTGGCGATCTCGAACAGGATGCCGTTGGGCTCGCGGAAGTAGAGGCTGCGGAAATAGTAGCGGTCGACCGGCCCGCTGGTCGGCACGCGGGCGGCCCGCAGCCGGTCGACCCAGGCGTCGTAATCCGTGTCGGGAATGCGGAAGGCGACGTGATGCACCGCCCCCGCGCCCTGCCGCGCCGGCGCGGACGGATCGGCCAGGAGCTGAATCTCGGCGGCCGGGCCGCCGGGGCCCATGGCGTAGACCTCGACCGGTCCGTCCTCCGTCTGAAACGCCCGATCCCGGCGCATGCCCAGCACCTCGGTGAGCACGGCGGCGGTGCGCCCGAGGTCCGGCACGGAGAGCCGAATCGGTCCGAGGCCGCGGATCTGGTAGGCGGCCGGCACCGGCGAGCCGGTCCAGGGATGCTCCGGCCCGGTCCCGCCATCATCGACGAGGGCGAGGCGCTGGCCCTCCGGATCCTCGAAATCCAGGGTGAGCCGCCCGTCGCGCAAAACAGGCTCGGCCTCCACGATCCCGGCCTCGCGCAGGCGCGCGTGCCACCACGCCACCGCGCCCGCGCCGGGCACGCGCAGATGCGTCCGGGTGATGCTGTTCGAGCCCCGCCGCTCCCGGGGCGCCGGCCAGTCGAAGAAGGTGATGTCGGTCCCGGGGCTCGCCAGCCCATCCGCGTAGAACAGGTGGTAGGCCGAGACGTCGTCCTGATTCACGGTCTTCTTGACGAGGCGCAGCCCCAGCGTGCCGGTGTAGAACGCGACGTTCTCCGCCGCGCGGGCGGTCACCGCGGTGAGGTGGTGGATGCCGGTGAGCTGCATCTCTTCTCCTTCAGGCCCCCGCTCCGACGCGCACCACGTGGGGATCGGACGATGGCATTGCGAGCGTACGCTGGAGATGCGCGAAGCGTAGAGGCTCGTCCTGTGGCTTGATCAACGTACACCCCAAGACCGTATCACAGAACGATACATAGCCCTTGACGAAATGTATCACTTGACGATACATCAGACCTGCGGGTGGAGCGATGTCGTGGCGATTCAAACCTTTGCGGACGCCGCGACGGAGGCGGTTTTCCAAGGGCGCCATCCGAAAGGCATACCCTTCGCGATTATCAAGGTGGCACGGCGCAAATTACGCCAGATCCATGCTGCCGTTTCTCTGGATGATCTGAAAGTGCCGCCGGGCAACAAACTTCATCCCCTGACGCACGACCGTGCCGGGCAACATGCCATTTGGATCAACAACCAGTTCCGGATCTGCCTACGCTGGACCGAGAGAGGTCCGACCGAGGTCGAGATCGTCGACTATCATTGACCGGGGGCGTTGCCCCACTCTGATGTGAGATACCCAATGGCTGTCGCGTACGAAACCGAGACCGTGCTGCCGCCTCTGCATCCCGGCGAGGTGCTACGCGAAGACTTTCTTATCCCCCTTGGATTGTCGGCCGGCACGGTGGCACGTGCGTGCTTGGTGCCGCGAACACGGATCGAGCGGATTGCCGCCGAACAGATCGGTGTCTCGACCGATACAGCGCTGCGTCTTGGGCGCTATTTCGGAACGAGTGCGGATTTCTGGCTCAACCTTCAGCGCCAGTACGAGATGGAGACGCTCACGCGCACCCTCGGACCGGAGATCGAGCAGATCGCTCCGCTCGCCCCCGTGGCCGCCTGAGCCTCAGAGCCCGACCGGACGCCCCGCGGCGACCACCAGCATCTTGCCATCCGCGAAGGTCCGCGCGGCGGCCCGGCGGATGTCCGCCTGCGTCACCGCCGCCACCAGGGCGTTGCGCCGGGCGATGTAGTCCATGCCCAATTCCTCGAAGGCGATCTGCACCAGCTGGTGCGCGATCTTGGTCGAAGTGTCGAAGCCCAGCGCGTAGGAGCCCGTCAGGTAGTCCTTGGCCTTCTGCAACTCGTCGTCGTCCGGGCCCTCCGTGATCAGGCGGCCGATCTCGTCGCCGATCACCGAAAGCGCTTCGCCGACGCGCTCGTTCTTGGTGGCGGTGTAGCCCCAGGTCATCGCGGCCGAGCGATGGCTGACCAGAGAGGTGCCGACCGAATAGGCAAGCCCGCGCTTCTCGCGCACCTCTTGAAACAGGCGCGACGTGAAGGCGCCGCCGCCGAGAATATGGTTCAGCACATAGGCCGGGATGAAGTCCGGGTCGCGCCAGGGCACGCCGGCCATGCCGAAGCGGATCACCGATTGCGGCACGTCGAGATCGACCACGATACGCCTGCCGAGATCCTGCACCTCGGTGCGCGGCACCGCCTTCAGCTCACCGGCCTCCGGCAGAGCCCCGAAGGACTGGTTCAGGCCGTCGGCGAGCTGCTGGGCGCCAATCGCGCCGACCGCTGCGACCTTCACCCGGCCACGCCCGATGATGCGGGCATGCATCGCCAGCAGATCGTCGCGGGTGATCGCCGTGACGCTCTCGACCGTCCCGGAGGAGGGGCGGGCGTAGGGATGGCCGGCAAACGCCTCCTTGAAGAAGCGGCGGGAGGCCAGCACCCCCGGATCGTTCTGCTGATAGCGCAGGCCGGCGATGATCTGGGCCCGCACGCGCTCGATCGCATCGGGGTCGAGGCGAGGCTTGGCCAGCGCCAGGGCGAGGAGGCCGATCGCCTCGTCGGCGTGCTTGACCAGCATCTTCAGCGAGCCGCCGACCGCGTCCGGCCCGGCATGGAACGACAGCTCGATCGCCCGGGCGGCCAGCCGCTCCTGGAACTGGTCGGAGGTCAGATCGCCGGCTCCCTCGTCGAGGAGCCGCGCCAGCATCTGCGCGCATCCGGACTTGCCGGCCGGGTCCTGGGCGGCACCGCCCTCGAAGGTGAAGGCCAGGGCGATCAGGGGCACGACGGGGGATTCGACGTGCCACGCCTCGATGCCGGGGGCGGTCATCACAGGCAGCGCCGTGGTCGGCGAGTTGGCCGGGGTTACGGTCTCGACCAGGGTCTCGGTCAAGCTCATGAGAACCTCTTTTTTATCGCTTCACGGGCGGCGGAGCAGCTCAGCGCATCCGGGCTGATGCGGTCCCAATGGGGCCTGGGAAACCACCCGCCGGGACGCGCCCCGGAAAAACCTACTCGGCGGCCATCGCCACGGGGGCGTCGGGATCCTGCGCCTTGGTCAAGTAGCCGGTGACCGAGCGGGCCGGCGTCAGCCAGCGCTCGGCGGCGCTCTTCAGGCGGTCCTGCGACACCGCCTCGATATCGGTCGGCCAGCGGCGGACCTCCTCGATGGTCTCGCCGATCGCCAGAGCCGAGCCGTAGATGCGGGCGAGCGAGGACTGGCTGTCGGAGGAGTAGACCGTTTCGGCCACGAGCCGGGTCTTGGCCCGTTCGATCGCCTCGGGATCCAGGGCCTCCGAAGGCGCGCGGCGCAGCACCTTGTCGACGGCCTCCTCCAACTTCTCCAGGGGCACGCCCTCGGCGGGCACCGCGTAGACGGAGAAGCGGGTGTCGTCGATCGCCGAGCCCATGTACCAGGCACCGGCATTCACCGCGAGGCCGGTCTCCATGACCAACTTGCGGTAGAGGTAGGAGGTCGAGCCACCGCCCAGCACCTCGGCGAGCAGTTCCAGATCGTGGCAGCCGCCGTCGCGGGCGGTGATGCAGGAGGGGGTCAGGTAGAGCCGCTGCAGGGTCGGCTGCTCGACCTTCGGGTCGGCGACCGCGACGCGGCGCAGCGCCTTCGGCTCCGGCTCCCGGGCCCGAATACGCTCGGGCCGGGTGCCCTGGGGCGTCACGCGGCCATAGGTGGTCTCGGCCAGCCGGCGGACCTCGTCCGGGGTCACGTCGCCGGCGACCACCAGGATGGCGTTCTCGGGCGTGTAGAAGCGCTTGTAATAGGCCAGCGCGTGCTCGCGGTTCAGCCCCTCGATCTCGTGCATCCAGCCGATGATCGGGGTGCCGTAGGGATGGTGCACGAACAGGCCGGCCGCCATCGCCTCGGAGAGCTGGGCGGAGGGGTCGGTCTCGACCCGCATCCGGCGCTCCTCCAGCACCACGTCGCGCTCGGGGGCCACGACGGCGTCGTCGAGGACGAGGCCGCTCATGCGGTCCGCCTCGAACGCCATCATGGTGCCGAGATGGTCCCGGGCGACCCGCTGGAAATAGGCGGTGTAATCGTAGCTGGTGAAGGCGTTCTCCTGGCCGCCGAGGCCCGACACCGCCTTCGAGAAGGCGCCGACCGGGTGGTTCTCGGTGCCCTTGAACATCAGGTGCTCGAGGAAGTGGGCGATGCCCGACTGGCCGAGCGGATCATCCGCCGAGCCGTTGCGGTACCAGATCATGTGGGTCGCGACGGGGGCCCGGTGGTCGGGCACGACCACCACGTCGAGGCCGTTGTCGAGGGTGAAAGCCGTCACTTCGGGGCCACCCGCCTCGGACCGCCCGAACGGCGCGGCATCGCCCCGGCCGGCGCTGGCGCCGAAGGCCGGGCCCGGACGCTGCGGGAAGAGGGGGGGCGTCGCCGTCCTGAACAGGTGCATTCCGCTTTCCTTCTGCCGGCCCCGCGCCCCGTGCGCCGCATCTCCGGATGCGCGTGCGGATCGGAACCGTCCTAGTCTCCGGCGGGCAAGAACCGCACCGGGACGAACATCACATGTTGCCACGTCGAGTCGCCGTTGCAACGGCGACACAGCGACTCCGCTACTGCTGCGCCCGCTGACGGAGATAGGCCTGGGGGTCGGCCTCCTCGCGCTCGCGGCTGGCGTTGTTGATCGGGTCGCTGGAGGGCGGGCGCGCCAGCTTCTTGGGCGATTGCCGGTATCCGGTGGGCGGATCGGTCAGCACGTCCCGGTTCGGCTCGACGTCCGAGGGCTCCGCGTTGGCGCTCTTGCCCTTGAGCAGGTCGAACGGGCTGAGCAGGCTGTCGTCGCGGTTGTTGTCGCCGGGCTTGCGCTCGGCCTCGGTGGTCAGGCCCGCGCCGGCCCGGCGGCCGTTGCGCATCTCGTCCACCGAGAGGGTGGCGTTGTTGTCGTCGTAGCGACCCTGGGCTTGGACGCCCTTGGGGTTGCGGCGCTCCTTGGCGGCGCGCTCGCGCTCGGCGATCTCGGGATCCTTCGGCCAAGCGGCGCTGGTGGAGCGGGCCCGGGGCTGGGGCAGGGCCTTGCCGTCGAGCTTGGGCGGCATCACCAGCGGCGGGCGCTCGTGGTAGTCGATCGGATCCTGGCGCTTCTCCAGAAGGCCGATGCCCGATAGCGCGTCGCGCATGAACTCGCCGCGCTCCTGCGCCTGGGCGCCGACGGAGAGCAGCGGCGTCAGGGCGAACGCGGCGGGGAGGAGGAGTCGAAGCCTGCGATACCCGGTCATGCTGCCTCACGGGTTCCGGCCGGGGAGTCCGGCTCGGGGATGGCCGATACGCGGCCTGATCCGACGGGACCCGGCCTGAGGCCGGTTTCCGGCGATCGTATGGCGCCTTGGCCACATCGCGCCAGGGCGGAGATGTGGCCGGACCGATGTGTTGCGCGCATCACAGGCGTGGGGCCGGATCGCCCGGGGCCGGATCGCGCTGATGCCGCCCGGCCGGTAACAGGCTGTCGAGGATCAACCCGATGACGCCGGCCACGATCGCCGCGTCGGCGACGTTGAACACGTACCAGGACCAGCCGCCGGCATGCAGGTGGACGAAATCGAACACCGCCCCGTAGGCGGCGCGATCGATGGCGTTGCCCAGCGCACCGCCGACGATGAGGCCCAGGGCAACGCCGAGCAGCCGCGACGTGGCCCGCCGCATCCAGAGCCCGAGGCCGAGGGCGGCAGCGAGCGACAGGATGACGAGGATCCAGCGGCCGAGGCCGCCCTCCTGCTGGAACAGGCCGTAGGAGACGCCCCGGTTCCAGACCACGACGAAGTCGGCGAAGGGCCCGAACCGCCAGGGCTGCGAGAGCACGAGGTCGGTGCCGAAATACAGACCGAGCTTGGAGGCTTGGTCGAGGAGGAGGGTGAGCAGGAGGGCCAGAAGGCCGGCGCGGAAGGGGGTCATGCGGCGACCGCACGGCCGAGGGCGGAAAGCCCCTCTCCCCGCGCCCGGGGAGAGGGCTTCGGCGACCTTGCCGTCGACGAAGCGAGGCGGCAGCCGGGGGTGAGGGGGCGGTCAAGGGAGAGACTCTTCCGGAGCCACCCCCTCACCACCGCTCCGGCTTCGCCTGCGCTTCCCGCACGGACGGCGAGGTCCGTGCGGGCCTCTCCCCGCCCGCGGGGAGAGGGGGACGCGAAGCACATTACCCTCACGCCGCGCTCGCCTCCGGATGCGCCGCATCCCACTCGCGCAGGGCCTTTGCGTCGCGGGGGGTCACGTCCGGGAAATCCGGATCGCCGCCCACCTCCGGGCTGACCCGCCAGGAGCGGGCGCATTTGCGGCCCTCGGCCGGGCTCGGCACCACCGCCACGCCGCGGACCTCGTCGAGTCGGAAGGCCTCGGCCGGGCCCTCGCCCGCCACCACGGTGATGGCGGAGGTGATGCAGGTGTCGGCGAAGTCGCAGCCCTCCAGGGCGGCCAGCAGTTCCGGATCCGCCATGTAGACCGTGGGGGCCGCCTCCAGGCTCGCACCGATCCGCTTGGCCGCGCGCTCGATCTCCAGCGCTCCGGTGACCACCCGCCGCACCCGCCGGATTTTTTGCCAGCGCTCCGCAAGGGCGGGGTCGAGCCAGGCGGCCGGGGTCTCCGGCAGGGTCTGGAGATGCACCGAGCCGTCCTCGGACGGGTAGCGGTCGAGCCACGCCTCTTCGGCCGTGAAGGCGAGCACCGGGGCGAGCCAGACCGTCACCCGCCGGAAGGCCGCGTCGATCACCTGAAGCGCGGCCCGGCGGCGCACCGACGAGACCGGATCGCAGTACAGGGCGTCCTTGCGCACGTCGAAGTAGAACGACGACAGGTCGCCGGTCATGAAACCGTTGAGCAGCGCCACCACCCGCTTGGTGTCGAAGGTCGCGTAGGCCTCGCGGATCTCGCCGTCGAGCTCCGCCAGCCGGTGCAGGATCAGCCGCTCCAGCTCCGGCATTTTTTGGAACTCGACGTCGTCGCCCGGCACCCGGTGCGCCAGGGAACCCAGCATCCAGCGGAGCGAGTTGCGCAGCTTCCGGTAGGTCTCGGCAAACGTCTTGATGATCTCCGGGCCGATCCGCAGGTCGTCGGTGTAGTCGGAGGCCGCAACCCACAGGCGCAGGATGTCGGCGCCCGAATCCTTGATGATGCTCTGCGGCGCGACGACGTTGCCCTTCGACTTCGACATCTTCAGGCCCTTGCCGTCGAGCACGAAGCCGTGGGTCAGGACGATGTCGTAGGGCGCCCGGCCCCGCGTGCCCGAGGATTCGAGCAGCGAGGACTGGAACCAGCCGCGATGCTGATCCGAGCCCTCCAAATACATCACCCGGTCCTGCCCGCCGTCGCGGACGCGCTTGACCCCGGCGAGCCCCGGAAAGGCCTCCGGATCGTCCAGCACGAAGGCGTGGGTCGAGCCCGAATCGAACCAGACGTCGAGGACGTCGGTGACCTTCTCGTAGGATGCCGGGTCGTGGTCCGGCGCCAGGAAGCGCTCGGCGGCCTCGTCCCGGAACCACGCATCCGCGCCCTCAGCGGCGAAGGCCTCGCGGATGCGGGCGTTGACCCGGTCGTCCTTCAGGATCTCGGCGGTCTCCCGGTGGACGAACACGGTGATCGGAACGCCCCAGGCGCGCTGGCGCGAGACCACCCAGTCGGGCCGGTTGCCGACCATGCCGGTGATGCGGTTCTTGCCTTGCGTCGGCACCCACTGGGTGTCGTCGATGCCCTGGAGCGCCACCTCACGCAGGGAGCGGTTGCCGAGCGAATCCACCGGCCGGTCCATGGCGATGAACCATTGCGGCGTATTGCGAAAAATCACCGGCTTCTTGGAGCGCCAGGAATGGGGGTACTGGTGGCGCAGCACGCCGCGGGCGACCAGCGCCCCGGCCTCGGTCAGCGCGGCGATGACCGCCTTGTTGGCATCGCCCTTCTCGCCCTTGGCGGTGAGAACGCGGGTGCCGGTGAAGCCCGGCGTGGCCTCGGTGAGCACGCCGTCCGCGTCCACGGTGTAGGGGATGGTGGTGTCGATGCCGCGCTCGAGCAGCAGCCGGCCGCTTGCCATCCAGAGCTCGAAATCCTCGCGGCCGTGGCTCGGCGCCGTGTGGACGAAGCCCGTGCCGGATTCGTCGGTGACGTGGTCGCCGTCGAGCATCGGCACGGCGAAGCCGTAGCCGAGCTTCGCCAGGGGATGGTCCAGGGTCAGGCCGGCGAGCGTCGACGGGCTGACGTCGGCGACGCGCTCGAACGCCTCGATCCGGGCGGCCTTGAACACGGTCGCGGCCAGGCTGTCGGCCAGCACGTAGCTCTGGCCGGGCACCGCCCAATTGTCGGCCGGCGCCTGCGTGACCCGGTACAGGCCGTAGGCGATTTTCTTGGAGTAGGCGACCGCGCGGTTGCCGGGGATCGTCCAGGGGGTGGTCGTCCAGATCACGACGCGCGCGGCGGCGAGGTCCCCCTGTGCGCCGGAGCGGATCGGAAAAGCGCAAAAAATCGTGTCGCTGACGTGCTCCTCGTACTCGACCTCGGCCTCGGCCAAAGCGGTCTTCTCGACCACCGACCACATCACCGGCTTCGAGCCGCGATAGAGCTGGCCGCTCATCGAGAACTTCATCAGCTCGTCGGCGATCACGGCCTCGGCGGGGTAGGCCATGGTCGCGTAGGGATGGTCCCAGTCGCCGGTGACGCCGAGGCGCTTGAACTCCTCGCGCTGCACGTCGAGCCAGTGCGCCGCAAACGTCCGGCATTCCTGCCGGAACTCGATCACCGGCACGTCGTCCTTGTTGCGGCCCTTGGCGCGGTACTGCTCCTCGATCTTCCACTCGATCGGCAGGCCGTGGCAGTCCCAGCCGGGGACGTAATTGGCGTCGAAGCCGAGGGCGGCCTGCGAGCGGACCACCACGTCCTTCAGGATCTTGTTGAGCGCCGTGCCGATGTGGATGTTGCCGTTGGC
The DNA here is from genome assembly GCF_026540795.1 of Methylobacterium sp. GC_Met_2. Taxonomy (NCBI): domain Bacteria; kingdom Pseudomonadati; phylum Pseudomonadota; class Alphaproteobacteria; order Hyphomicrobiales; family Methylobacteriaceae; genus Methylobacterium; species Methylobacterium sp. GC_Met_2. The sequence goes on along the minus strand of NZ_JALNUM010000040.1, from coordinate 20,683 downwards.
GTAGGGTGGGCCGTCATGGAGCACGAATTTCGGCCGGCCCTGGCCGCGGGCACGCAGCGTCCCGTAGAGGTCGATCCGCTTCCAGCGCTCGATGAGGAGCGGCTCGCGCACCGGCAGACCGGCGCGCATCGGGAACTCGGTCTGCGGCAGGAACAGGGTCTTGGAATAGTCGCGGGCGGGCGCGGTCTCGGGGGTGGTCATCGGATCTCGCATCGGCGGTCGGGCCGGCGGACGGCCGGCAGCATCGGGTCAGGCGGCAGGAGGATCCCGGACCTCCCCGCGGCCGCGCCGAAGCGGGCCCTCAGGCGGAGGCCGGGCCGGTAATTCGAATCGGGCGGCCGGGGCCGCGCAGGGCGCGCGAAGCGTGCATGCCGCGATCTCTATCAGCCGCTCCGGCGCGAGGCCAGCGGCAGGGTTCGGCTCCGCGGCCGCTCACGGAAACGCGAGCCCGGATGAGACCTTTCGGCGCCTGAACCGTTGATCGGGTACGCCCTCCGCGCTCCGAACGGGTGCGGAGACGACCCCGATCGATCTGCCAATCGATCTGCCAGGAGTAGGCCATGAAGAAGATTCTGATCACCACCCTCGCCCTCGCACCCCTCGCCTTCGCGGGGGCCGCGCAGGCCCAGGGCACGGCCCGCGGCGCTCAGCGCGGCGTCGAGGATGGTTCGGCTGCAGCCGGCCCGGTCGGCGGGATCGTCGGCGGTGCCGTCGGCGCGGCGACCGGCACGGTCGGCGGCGTGCTAGGCACGGATCCCGATCCGGCCCGCCGCGCCCGGGAAGAGCGCCGCGAGGAGCGGATGGAGCGTCAGGAGCGCCGCGGCCGCTGATTCGATCCGGCCGGTCGCCTCAGGCGGCCGGCCGCGCGTCCCGGCGGATCGTCTCTTGCGCCAGGAGGTACAACCCTGAGCCGACCACGATCATGGCACCCGCCACGGTCCAGCGGCTCGGCACGTCGCCGAACAGCAGGAAGCCCAGCGTTACCGACCAGAGGAGCTGCGTGTAGATGAACGGCGCCAGCACGTTGGCCGGCGCGCGGGCATGGGCCATCACCAGCAGCCAGTGGCCGAGCGTTCCGAACAGCGCGACGCCGATCAGCAGCGCCCAGTGGGTCAGGCTCGCCGGGCTCGTCCAGATCCACGGCAGGAGCGGCGCCATCAGCGCGAGGCCCGCGAGCCCGGTGTAGAACATGGTCGTCGCGGTCGAATCATAGGCCGCGAGCTTGCGCGTGATGATCGCGTAGAAGGCGTAGACCACGACGTTGGCCACGCAGAGCAAAGCGGCCGGATGCATCCCGCCGACGCCGGGCCGCACGATCACCAGCACGCCGAGGAAGCCGACGCCGATCGCCGCCATCCGCGCCCGGGAGGACCACTCGCCGAGCAGCGGCCCGGCGAGCAGCGCCACGGTGAGCGGCGCGGCGAACTGAATCGAGATCGTCTCGGCCATCTGCAGGTAGCGCAGGGCCAGGAAGTTCAGGGCCGTCGAGGCGAACAGCAGCAGCGAGCGGACGATCTGGAGCGTCAGCCGCCGGCTCTTCACCACGCCCGGGGTGCGCACGGGATTGACGAACAGCGAGATCATCGCGACGCTCGCGGCATAGCGCATGAAGGTGGTGACCAGTGGGTCGACGCCGGCGCGCGCCAGGGTCTTGGCGCTGGCGTCGAGGCTCGCGAAGAACGCGACGGCCCCGCACATCAGGGCGATGCCGACGAGCCGTTGACGGCCGGCCAGGGCCGTCTCGGCAGCGGCCTGCGCGGGTGCGATGTCATCGGTGACGGACGTCGCGACCTGCGTGCTCATGCCTGCCAAATCCCGGTGGAGGCCGGTATTTGTGCCACCCTCGACCGCGTTGCGGTATCCGTCGCCGCGCAGGGGGACCATGCAGCCGGCACGGTCATGCGGGCCGGCGCCGCCTCACCGCTTGGCCGCGACCTTCTCGACCGCCAGGGCCTTCTCGACCGCAGGGGCCTTCTCGACCGCAGGGGCCTTCTCGGCGGAGGCGGTCCGGGTCGTCGCCTTCGCGACCTTCGGCTTCGCCGGCGCAGCCCCCGCGATCAGCGCCGCGAGATGCGACTGGTCGAGCCCAGATGCCACGGCCGGACGCGGCGCGGGCTGCGTCGCGGATACCGGCATGCTGGCCGCCGCGACCGAGCGCTCAACGGGACGCTCGATCGGGCGCGGCTCGATGGATCCCGTGGCGACCGGATCGGCAAGGCTGGCAACCGGCACCGGGGCCGCCGTCGATTCGCGCTGGACGCGCAGGGTCCAGTGCGCTGCCGTCGAGAGGGCGGCGACCGCCAGGATCGCCTTGATGCCGCTGGTGAGCAGGGCTCGCATGGTCGTCAGGCCCGAGAGAACGCGGTTACGCCGGACCGGATCCCGGCCCCACTTCATCATCGCCGCGGAGCGTGAACGAAGCTGCAATCGCCCGGCCGAAACCTGTCCCGGAACGGGGCAGCGCGCCGTCCTCAAAGGTCCGGGCGAGAGGAGAAATCTATGTGGGCCTTGCGCCGGATCCGCGGTTCCTGTTCCCCGCGCACCCGACACTCCTGCAGCGACTCGGCCCACTGAGCCTCACAGAAACGGCCCAGAGAACTGGTCCGGACCGCTCCGTCACTGCCGACCCCGCCGCCATGCAGGCCCGAGCGGGCTCGCGAAACCTTCAGGCGCATCGGCCGCTGGGGACCGCCCGTGTAGAGGGTGACAGCCGAGCCGGCAACAGAGGCGGGACGGTTTCGGCGGCCCCCGCGGCGATCAGCGCGCCGCAGCGTCCGCGGCGAAGCGTATCAGCGCGGCGATGTCGGACCCGCCCGCCTCCGCGGCGAGGTGCCGGTAGAGCGCGGCATAGCCGTCGAAGACCTGCCGGCCAGCCGCGTCCGGGCCGAGGAAATCGGCGATTTCCGCCATCTCGGGTGCCCAGCGATACGCCTTCGGCGCCATGTCGGGCAGGCCCTTGGCGAACCGGGCGAGGAGCGCCGGCTCGTTCTCGGCGAGTTCGGCCAGCAGCGCCTCGCCGGCCCCGGCGCGCTCGGCGGCCAGGATCATGATGACGGCCAGCGCCGTCAGGCCCTTGTTCAGGCCGGCATAGCTCATCTTCAGGCTGGAGGCGGCACCGATCCCGCCGACGCAGACGCGCAGGTCGAGGCCGAGGTCGCGCAAGATCAGCGCCGGGGTCGTGTCGGGACCCGAGACGTAGACGCGCGGCCCCGGCGTGCCAAGCTTCGGCGGCAGGCCGAGGATCGCCCCGTCGAGGAACGGCGCGCCGGTAGCCGCGACGATCTCCGCGATGCGGCCGACCGTCTCCGGGCTGACCGCGTTGGCGTCGATGTAGACCGGCTTGCGTGGGGCCGCCGCGAGGGCGGGCGCGAGCCGCCGGGCCAGCGCCTCCGCGCCGGCGGGCGGCACGATCGAGAGCAGGATGTCGGCGGCGGCGAGATCGGCGTCCGCGGCGTGGACCATGCCGGCGGCCTCGGCCCGGGCGCGGCTCGCCGCCCCGCGCCCGTCGAGGGAGGTCAGGACGCGGGCGCCGTGCTCGGACAGCCGCGCCCCGATGGCGCTGCCCATGGCGCCGGGGGCGATCACTGCGATTGTGGACATGAGAAGGCTCCCCCGGACTGCGACCCGGACATGGTAGTCAGCGGTCTTGGCAGAGCCTAGAGTGCGGCACCATCGGATCCGCGCCATGACTCAGACCAGGCCGAGGGCAGGCTCCCCGGATGCCCCCCGCTATCGCCGGGCGCCACGACGCGACGGCATGAAGCTCCTACGCCTCTGGGTTCCGGATCCATCGCGGTCGGGGTTCAAGGAGGAGGCCGCCCGGCAAGCCGCCCTTCTGAAGGGAGCCGCCGAGGAAGCCGAAGCCCTGACCTTCATCGAATCTGCGTTCGACTGGCCTGAACCGTGACCCGCGGTGACATCGTCACCGTCTCGCCGCCGGGCGCCTACGGCAAGCCGCGTCCCGCTATCGTCGTCCAATCCGATTGGTTGGCCGGAACCGACAGCATCCTCGTCTGCCTCGTCACGAGCACGTTGCGCGAGGCACCGCTCTTCCGGCTCACCGTCGAGCCGAGCCCGGCCAATGGATTGCGAAGCACCTCACAGATCATGGTCGACAAGATCATCGCCCTGCCGCGGGCGAAATGCGGTGCCGTCATCGGCCGGCTCGAACGCGACACGCTCGCAGCCCTGAACCGGATGCTCGCCTTCGTGCTTGGCCTTGCCGACTGAGGCAGCGAAACGATCCCGAACACGTGATCCCGCGGGCGTGGTGACGCTCCGCGGGACGACCGACGCAGGCCCTCAATTCTACCGCAGCGACCCGCAGAACCGCTGGATGCGCCGGCACGCCTCCTCCAGCACCGCGTTGGAGGTGGCGTAGGAGATCCGCAGGTTCGGTCCGAGCCCGAAGGCCGAACCGTGCACCGCGGCCACGCCCTCGGCCTGGAGCAGCTCCGTGACGAAATCCTCGTCGGTCTCGATGGTCTTGCCGGACTCGGTCGTCTTGCCGATCAGCGCCGCGCAGGACGGGTAGACGTAGAACGCGCCCTCCGGCGTCGGGCAGGTCAGGCCGTTGGTCTGGTTGAGCATCGACACGACGAGATCGCGCCGGCCCTGGAACGCCGCGCGGAACGTCGCCAGGTGGTCCTGCGGGCCGTCGAGGGCGGCGACCGCGGCCCACTGCGCGATGGTGCTGGCGCCTGAGGTCTGCTGGCCCTGGACGAAGTCCATCGCCTTGATGAGTTTCTCGGGCCCGGCCGCGTAGCCGATCCGCCAGCCGGTCATGGCGTAGCCCTTCGAGACGCCGTTCATGGTCAGCGTCCGCTCGGTCAGCTGCGGCTCGACCTGGGCCGGGGTGACGAACGCGAAATCGCCGTAGGTCAGGTGCTCGTAGATGTCGTCGGTGAGGATGTGCACGTCCGGGTAACTGAGCAGCACGTCGGTCAGCGTCTTCATCTCGGCGTGGGAATAGGCGGCCCCGGACGGGTTCGACGGCGAGTTGAGGACGATCCACTTGGTCTTCGGGGTCAGCACCCGGTCGAGTTCCTCCGGCTGGAGCTTGAAGCCGTGGCCCATGTCGGTGTCGGCAAAGACCGGGGTGCCGCCGCACAGGCCGACCATCTCCGGATACGACACCCAATAGGGGCGGGGGATCACCACCTCGTCGCCGGGGTTCAGGGTGGCCAGGAACGCGTTGTACAGCACCTGCTTGCCGCCGGTGCCCACGATGGTCTGCGAAACCTTGTAGTCGAGCCCGTTCTCGCGCTTGAACTTGCGCACGATCGCCTCGCGCAGGGGCGCGATACCGGAGACCGGCGGGTAGCGGGTCTCGTTGCGGTGGATCGCCTCGATCGCCGCCTGCTTGATGTGCTCGGGCGTGTCGAAATCCGGCTCGCCCACCGACAGGCTGATGACGTCGACGCCGGACGCCTTCAGGTCCCGGGCCTTCTGGGTCATCACGATGGTCGCGGACGGCTTCACCCGCGAGAGGACGTCGGCGAGGAGAGCCATGGCGTGCGATGCTCCGGATTGTCGAGGTCAGGCGCCGCCTCTTCGCGGCGCGGCGGACCCTAGGCCCGGGACGCTGAGCCGGCAAGCACGGTCGCCGCGACGGCACGCGAGACCGCGTTTTCTGCTATGGTCACGAGAGTCGGGACGGAACGAGAGGCCCTGCCGATGGGGAAACCATCAGCATCACCCTAGCGCCGGATACGCTCCGGGCCGTGCGCGCGAGCGTCGAGGCCGGCGAGTACGCCTCGGTGCACGCGCTGCTCGACGAAGCCGTGCACGCGTTGCAGCGCCAGCGCCGGGAGACTGCCGAGCGGCTCGATGACATCCGCGCCCGCATCCGGCGATCGTTGGACGACCCGCGGCCGCCACGGAGCCTCGAAGAGGTTAGGGCGCACATCGACGCCCTGCATGCCGAGACCGTGAAGGCTCACCGGAATGCGGCGTCTTAAGGTCATCTTCGGAGCGGAAGCCGAGACCGGCCTGCTTCAGATCTATCGCTGGGTCTATGATGCGAGCCGCGATCCGAACGTCGCCGGCCGGTTTCTGGACAAGCTCATCGGCCGGTGTGAGCGCATCGGCGATGCGCCCCATGGCGAGCGCCTGCGCCATGATCTGGAGCCGGGCCTCCGAACCGTGCCGTTCGAGTGATCCGCCGTCATCGCCTATCGGGTCGAAGCCGACCGGGTGACGATCACCAACGCGTTCTACGGCGGCCGCGATTTCGAAGCGCTGTATCAGGCCGCCGGGCCGGACGACGAACCCGCACCGTGACGCGTCTGGAAGGGCGCGGATCGCCATGCCCTCGCGCCGGCCGGCCCAGGCCCCCATCTCTCCTGGTATGACCCCGCTCTCCGTCCTCGACCTCTCCTTCGTCAGCGCCGAGTCCACCCCGGCGCAGGCGCTGCACGACACCCTGGCGCTCGCCCGCCACGTCGATGGCCTCGGCTACCGGCGCTACTGGCTGGCGGAGCATCATGCGCTGCCCAACGTGGCGAGCCCGGCCCCCGAGATCATGATCGGCCAGATCGCCGCCGCGACCCGAAATCTCCGGGTCGGCTCGGGCGGGATCATGCTGCCGAACCACGCGCCGCTGATGGTGGCCGAGCGCTTCCGGGTGTTGGAGGCGCTGTTTCCGGGCCGGATCGACCTCGGTCTCGGGCGCGCGCCCGGTACGGACGGCGTCACCGCGCGGGCTTTGCGCCGCCGCGAGGCGCCGGGGGAGGGCGGAGACGACTTCCTCGACCGGCTTCAGGAATTGCTGTTCTGGGATGGCGGCTTCCCGGAAGGCCACCCGTTCGCGCGGATCACGGCGAGCCCGGCCGGGGTTCCGCTGCCGCCGATCTTCCTGCTGGGCTCGTCCGATTACAGCGCCCGGCTCGCCGGCGAGATCGGCTGCGGATTCGGCTTCGCGCAGCATTTCTCCGGGATGCCGGCCGAGGCGCCGATGCTGGAGTACCGCCGTGGGTTCCGCCCGACGCGGCTCGGCGCGACGCCCCACGCCATCCTGGCCGTCGCGGCGATCTGCGCGCCCACGGACGCCGAGGCCGAGCGGCTGGCCGCCAGCGCCCGCTTGGCGACCCTGCGGCGGGAGCGGGGCGAATACCGGCCGCTGCCGAGCCTCTACGAGGCGCTGGCCTATCCGTATTCCGATGCCGAGCGGAGGCAGATCGAGCGCGGCGGCGAGCGGCTGCACGTGGGCGGCCCCGAGACCCTGCGGGCTCGGCTCGCCGAGATGGTCGCGCGCACGCAGGCCGACGAGTTGATGATCGTCTCGGCGATCCCCGACCAGGCGGCCCGGCACGATTCCTACGCGCTGCTTGCGCAGGCCTGGGGGCTCGGCGTCACCTCACAGGCGGCCTGACACCGGGAGACGTCAGGGTTCCCAAAGGGCCCAGCCCTTTGGTGGGGTGTCGGGGTGAGACCCCGACGAACAGGTCATGGACCCCCTCGCGGGGGTCCATGACCTGTTTCGCAGGGCTCTGCCCTGCACCCGCAAAAGGGCTCGCCCTTTTGAAACCCGGACCTCAGCGCCCGAACAGGCGGCCGAGCCGGGCGAGGAAGCCGCCCCCGTCCGCGGGTTTCGCATCGGGCGTCACCGCCTTCGCAGTCTCCACCTTCGGCGCCAGGACCAGCCCGAGGGCCGCCGTGTCGGTGGTCTCGCGGTCGATCAGGATCAGGCTGCCGGTCTCGCGGTTCTCCGCGTACGCATCCACCGCCACCGCCCGGTCGAGGCGGAGCGCCACGTCCGCGATATCGTTGGCCGACAGGCGCTCGGCCGGGCCGGGCTTGCCGGTCTCGGGGTCGATGCGCGAGACGATCCGCTCCACCGTCGCGGTGACCGTGGCGGTGCCGATCTTGGCGAACAGGCTGGCACCTGGGCTGAGATCGGTCTCGGCCGCCCAGAACAGGCGGGCGTCCAGGGTCTCGGTGACCCGCATCGGCGCGTCGGTGGCCACGATCACCTGACCGCGGGAGACGTCGATCTGATCGGCCAGCACCAGGGTGACCGACTCGTCCTCGCCGGCCTCGGGCAGGTCGCCGTCGGCGGTGTAGATCCGCGCCACCGTGGAGGTCCGGCCGGAGGGCTGGATCGTCACCGAATCGCCCGGGCGGACCCGGCCGCTGGCGATCCGGCCGCTATAGCCGCGGAACTCGGAATTCGGCCGGTTGACCCACTGCACCGCCATCCGGAACGGCGCGTTGAGCGCCTCGGCGTGGACCGGCACGGTCTCCAGGTAGTTCAGCAGCGTGCCGCCCGTGTACCAGGGCGCCGCAATGCCCGGATCCACGACGTTGTCGCCGTTCTTGGCCGAGAGCGGGATCGCCTTGACCTCGGAGAAGTTCAGACCCCGGGCGAAGTCCGAGAAGCCGGCCACGAGGCCGTCGAAGGTGCCCTGCGCCCAGCCGGCGAGATCCATCTTGTTCACCGCCAGCACCACCCGGCGGATCCCGAGATTCGACACCAGCAGCGCGTGGCGCCGGGTCTGGCGAGTCAGGCCCTGGCGGGCGTCAACGAGGATCACCGCTACGTCGGCCGTCGAGGCGCCGGTGGCCATGTTGCGGGTGTACTGCTCGTGGCCGGGGGTGTCGGCGACGATGAACGAGCGCTTGTCGGTGGAGAAGAACCGGTAGGCGACATCGATGGTGATGCCCTGCTCGCGCTCGGCCTGGAGGCCGTCCACCAGCAGCGCCAGATCCACCTCCTGCCCCTGCGTCCCGTGCTTGCGCGAATCGCGCTGGAGCGCCGAGATCTGGTCGTCGAAGATCTGCTTGGTGTCGTGCAGCAGCCGCCCGATCAGGGTCGACTTGCCGTCATCCACCGAGCCGCAGGCGATGAAGCGCAGCACCGCCTTGTGGCGGTGGGCCGTGAGGAAGGCCGCGTAGCCGGCGACGCGGTCGGCAAACGCCGTGGGAGCCTGGTGCACGGTCATCAGAAGTACCCCTCCTGCTTCTTGCGCTCCATGGCGCCGGCCCCGTCTTTGTCGATCACCCGGCCCTGGCGCTCCGAGGTGCGGGCGGCCAGCGTCTCGCCGATGATCTCGGGGAGCGAGGCGGCGTCGCTCTCGACCGCACCGGTCAGCGGGTAGCAGCCGAGCGTCCGGAAGCGGACGAGGCGCTGCTGCGGGGTCTCACCCGGCTCCAGCGGCAGACGGTCGTCGTCCACCATGATGAGCTGGCCGTCGCGCTCCACCACCGGCCGCTCCTTCGCGAAGTAGAGCGGTACGATCGGAATATTTTCCTGCTCGATGTAGAGCCAGATGTCGAGCTCGGTCCAGTTCGACAGCGGGAACACCCGCAGGGACTCGCCGCGCTTCTTCTTGAGATTGTAGAGATGCCAGGGCTCGGCGCGCTGGCGCTTCGGGTCCCAGCGGTGCTGCGCGGTGCGCAACGAGATGATCCGCTCCTTGGCGCGGCTCGCCTCCTCGTCGCGGCGGGCGCCGCCGAAGGCCGCATCGAACTTGTACTTGTCGAGCGCCTGCCGCAGCGCCTGCGTCTTCATCACGTCGGTATGGACCTCGGAGCCGTGGCTCACCGGGCCGACACCGCGGGCGAGCCCGTCCGGATTGGTGTGGATCAGGAGATCGAGGCCGAGTTCCTTCGCGCGGGCGTCGCGGAAGGCGATCATCTCGCGAAACTTCCACGTGGTGTCGACGTGGAGCAGCGGGAAGGGCAGCCGCCCGGGCGCGAAGGCCTTGAGGGCGAGATGCAGCAGGACCGAGGAATCCTTGCCGATCGAGTAGAGCATCACCGGGTTCTCGGTCTCGGCGACCGTCTCCCGGAAGATGTGGATGGCCTCGGCCTCCAGCCGCTTGAGGTGGCTGAGGCGGTCGGCGGTCTGTGCGGGCGTGGGGGCGCTCGGCTGCACGGCGGCGGCAAGGGCGGCGCTCATCGGGCGAACTCCGGCTGGCGATGGGTCTCGGTCTGGACGGTCTCGAAGGCGGCAGGTTCGAGAACTGCAGGCTCTTGGCCCGGCTGCACCGACGCCGCATGGTGTGCGGCTTGGCGTCCGACATGCAGGCCGCATTCCTTCTTGTCTTCCTGCTCCCACCACCAGCGGCCGGCCCGCTCAGGCTCGCCGAGCTTCACGGCCCGGGTGCAGGGGGCGCAGCCGATCGACGGGAAGCCGCGATCGTGCAGGACGTTGTAGGGCACGACGTTGTCGCGCACGAAGCTGTCGATCTGCGCCCGCGACCAATCGGCCAGGGGGTTCAGCTTGATCAGGTCGCGCGCGGCATCGAACTCCGCGAGCGGCGTCTCGGCGCGGTTGGCCGACTGGCCGGCCCGCAATCCGGTGAGCCAGCCGCTCGCGCCTTCGAGCGCCCGGCCCAGCGGCTCGACCTTCCGGAAGCCGCAGCAGGCCTGCCGGGCGGCGACCGAGCGCCGGAAGCCGTTGATTCCCTCGTCCCGCACGAAATCCTCCGCCGCCGCGCGCTCCGGGGCGTAGGCGGTGATGCGGATCCCGTAGGCCGACTCGGTGTCCGCCCAGGTGTCGTAGGTCTCGGCGAACAGGCGGCCGGTATCGAGGGTGACGATCTCGACGCGCCCCTTGGTGAGCCCGGTGGCGAGCTTGGCCATGGCCAGCGCGTGGGTCAGCGCCTGATCCTCGACGCCGAGGCTCGTGGTGAAGACGAGGCGGCCAGGGATCTCGGCGGCGATCAGGTGAAGCCGGCCTGGGAGGTCGAGCCCGGACAGCCGCGCCGCAAGGGCTTCGGCCATCTGTCGGTCCGGACGGGTCATCGCGGCATGTCCCGGGGTTCGTGTGGAGGAAACGGCGGGCACGAAACCGCACCCTGTTGTCGAAGCGACGAGATGTTCGCTATACCGAACGAAGTCAAGGCGCCTCGGCGTGCTTGCGGGACCTCAGGGCCGGCTCTGGCGTGCGGTTGCACACAGCTCTCCCCGAGTCCCAAAGGCGCTCGGGTGAAAAAATCTTCTTAACGACCCCTGAGAGACCTTGTACCCGACGCGGGCAGCGCCGCGTGGACGGATCCGACGGAGACAGTCTTGGACGCGATCGACCTCAAGATTCTTGCCCTGCTGCAGACGGACGCGACGCTGTCCATCGCGGCGATCGGCGAGCGCGTTGGCCTGTCCCAGACCCCGTGCTGGAAGCGCATCCAGAAGCTGGAGGCCGACGGGGTGATCGACCGGCGGGTGGCGGTGCTCGATCCGGTGAAGCTCGGCCTCGGGCTGACGGTCTTCGTCTCGATCGAGACCGCGGACCATTCGCAGGACTGGCTGCAGCGCTTCGCCGCAACCGTCTCGGCCATGCCGGAGGTGCTCGAGTTCTACCGGATGGCCGGTGACGTGGATTACATGTTGCGCGTCGTGGTCGCCGACATGCAGGCCTATGACAGCTTCTACAAGCACCTGATCGCGGTGCTGCCACTCAAGAACGTCACCTCCCGGTTCGCCATGGAGAAGGTGAAATCCACCACGGCCCTGCCCCTGCCGGCGCCGCCGAAGAACGGGCGGCACCTGCCCGGGACCGGTCCGGTGCTCGCGGTTGTAGGAGAATGATCTTCTCTTCTCTCGCACCGCAGCGAACGTGATCTCCTAAACTCCACGCGTTCTGTAAAAAGAACGTCTCTCGATTGACACGGGCCGCGTTGGCCCCGACATGGTCCGGTAATGTCCCGCCAGAATCTCCTTCCGCGCACCGCCCCGTTCGGGGATGGCGAGCGCGCCAGCCTTGATGCGGTGCTCGGCGCCGCGAGCCCCACGCAGCGCGCGTGGCTGGCCGGGTTCCTCGCCGGGCTCGACGCCGCGGGCGGCCAGCCCGCCGCCGTCCCGGCCGCGCCGCCCAAGGCCGCCGCGCCGCTGACGGTGATCTACGCCAGCGAATCGGGGAATTCCGAGACGCTGGCCGGCACTATCGCGAAGCTCGCGCGCAAGCAGGGCTTCAAGCCGAAGGTGGTGGATTTCGCCGATCTCGACCTCGCGACCCTGCCCAAGGCCGGCAAGCTGATCGCCATCGCCGCCACCTGGGGCGAGGGCGAGCCGCCGGCCCGGGCCGTGCGGGCCTATGGCGAGCTGATGGGGGAGGGCGCCCCGCGCCTCGACGGCGTCGAGTTCGCGGTGCTGGCGCTCGGCGACACGTCGTACGTGGAGTTCTGCGCCATCGGGAAGGCGCTCGACGCGCGCTTCGAGGCCCTGGGCGGCAAGCGCGTCGCCGAGCGCGCCGACCTCGACCTCGACTTCGAGAAGCCCGCCGCCGACTGGATCAAGAGCACGCTCAAGGCGCTGGCCCCGGCGGACACGTCCGACAACGTCGTGGCGGTGGATTTCGCCCGCGCCGCGACCGGCGAGGACGACGAGGCCGAGCCGAGCCGCGAGCCCCTGGTGGTCGAGGTCGTCGAGCACGTGAACCTCAACTCCTCGCGCTCCGACAAGGAGACGATCCACCTCGCGCTCGCCTTCGAGGATGGCGCCCCGGCCTACGAGCCAGGCGATTCGCTGGAGCTCTTCCCCGAGAACGACCCGCAACTCGTGGACGAGATCCTCGACGCCGCCGGTCTCTCGGGAGACGAGGCCCTGCGCAACGCGCTGCTCGCCGAGCGGGACATCACGACCCTGTCGGCCGCCACGATCGAGCGCTTCGTCAAGGCCACCGGCCACACGGAGGCGCAGAAGCTGATCGACAGTGGCGAGGCCAAGGCCTGGATCGAGGGCCGGCACCTGATCGATCTGCTGGCGGCCTATCCGGCCAAGCTCACGCCCGAGCACGTGAACACGATCACCCGGCCGCTGCCGCCGCGGGCCTACTCGATCGCCTCCTCGCGCAAGGAGGTGGGCGACGAGGTCCACCTCGCCATCGTGGCGGTGCGCTACGAGACCCACGGCCGCGCCCGATCCGGCGTCGCCTCGGTCCACGTGGCCGACCGGATCCGCGACGGGGCGAAGCTGCGGGTGCGGCTGAAGCCGAACCGGCATTTCCGCCTGCCGCAGGATCCGGCCACCGACATCATCATGGTCGGCCCCGGCACCGGCGTCGCGCCGTTCCGCGCCTTCGTGCAGGAGCGCCGGGCGATCGAGGCGCCGGGACGGTCCTGGCTGTTCTTCGGCGACCGGCACTTCCTCCACGACTTCCTGTACCAGCTCGAATGGCAGGACGCCCTGGAGGACCGGTCGCTCACCAAGATCGACGTGGCTTTCTCCCGGGACCAGCCGGAGAAGATCTACGTGCAGGATCGGATCGTCCAGAACTCCAAGGAACTGGTCTCCTGGCTGGACGGAGGTGCCCATTTCTACGTCTGCGGCGATGCCAAGAACATGGCCAAGGACGTGCGAGCCGCGGTGGTGAAGGCCTACGAGACCGTCAAATCCTCGAGCGCCGCCGAGGCCGAGGCACAGGTCGCGGCTTTGGAGCGCAGCCACCGCTACCAGCAGGACGTTTACTAACGGACCGGCCTTCCAAGGCCGCAGGATCGAGATTGCAGCGGAGCAGGACGGGGCGCGGGTCCCGACCCTGCCGTAGACCGGCACGCGTTCCGCTCGGCACCCACCCCTGACGCGAGGGGTGGGAGACGCGTTCAGACAGACGGATTTATCCCATGGACGACCACAGCCCCCGCGACACCGCCGAGACCCCGGTCGCCAGCTCGGCCTCCGCCCCGGCCAAGCGCGTCTACGAGACCCCGCCCACCGAGCGGCCGATCACCGAGGCGGAGGCCGCCCGCGCGGCCCAGCTCGCGGCGAACGAGCACATCAAGATCGCCAGCGGCTATCTCCGCGGGACTCTCGCGGACGGGCTCCTGAAGCACGCCACCGGGGCGATCTCGGAGGATGACGGACAGCTCGTGAAGTTCCACGGGATGTACATGCAGGACGACCGCGACCTGCGCCCCGAGCGGACCAAGAAGAAGCTCGACAAGGCCTACAGCTTCATGATCCGCCTGCGCATCGCCGGCGGCGTCATCACCCCGAAGCAGTGGCTGGCGCTGGACCACATCGCGGTCACCTATGCGGGCAGCGCCCTGCGGGCGACGACGCGCCAGACCTTCCAGTATCACGGCGTGATCAAGGCGAACCTGAAGCGCACGATGGCGGCCATCGACGCGGCGCTCCTCGACACGATCGCGGCCTGCGGCGACGTCAACCGCAACGTCATGGCGGCGACCAACCCGGCCCAAGTCGGCGCCCACAAGGCCGCCTACCAGCTCGCCAAGGACATCTCCGACTCGCTGCTGCCGAAGACCAGCGCGTGGCGCGAGATCTGGCTCGACGGCGAGCGCGTGGTCGGCGGTGAGGACGCGGCCGAGATCGAGCCGGTCTACGGCCGGACCTACCTGCCGCGGAAGTTCAAGACCGTCATCGCGGTGCCGCCCTCCAACGAGGTCGACATCTTCGCTCACGATCTCGGCTTCATCGCGATCCTCGATAAGAAGAATCAGGTGACCGGCTGGAACGTCACGGTGGGCGGCGGCATGGGCATGACCCATGGCGAGCCCGACACCTTCCCGCGCACCGCCGACGTGATGGGCTTCGTGGCCCCCGAGGATGCCATCAAGGTCGCCGAGGCGGTGATGACCGTCCAGCGCGACTGGGGCAACCGCAAGAACCGCAAGAACGCCCGGCTCAAGTACACGATCGAGCGCTACGGCCTCGACGCCTTCCGGGCCGAGGTCGAGAAGCGGATCGGCAAGAAACTCGGCGCGCCGATGCCCTACACGTTCGCCAACAACGGCGACCGCTACGGCTGGGTCGCGGGCGATGACGGGCGCTTCCATCTCACCCTGTACGTGCCCTCGGGCCGGATCAAGGACATCGAGGACGGGCCGCAATTCCTCACGGGGCTGCGGCGCATCGCCGAGGTGCATCAGGGCGATTTCCGCCTCACCGGCAACCAGAACGTCATCATCGCCAACGTCCCGGCCGAGAAGCGGGCCGAGATCGACGCCCTGGTCGACGAATACGGGCTGACGCGCGGAGCGAGCGCGCTCCGGCGCAACTCGATGGCCTGCGTGGCGCTGCCGACCTGCGGCCTCGCCCTCGCCGAGAGCGAGCGCTACCTGCCGGACCTGATGACCGAGCTGGAGCAGAGCCTCGCGTCCCACGGGCTGGCCGAGGAGGAGATCACGATCCGCTCCACCGGTTGCCCGAACGGCTGCGCCCGGCCGTTCATCTCCGAGATCGGCCTCGTGGGCCGTGGTCCCGAGCGCTACCATCTCTATCTCGGCGCCGCCCACGACGGTTCGCGGCTCAGCAAGCTCTACAAGGAGGACGTGGCGGCCTCCGAGATCCGCGGCACCCTCGACCCGCTGTTTGCCGACTACGCGAAGGGCCGGCAGCCGGGCGAGCATTTCGGCGACTACCTGATCCGGGCCGGGCACGTGGCGCGGACCACCAACGGTCCGGATTTCCACGAGCGCACCGGCGCCCTGAAGCCGGCCACGCAGGGTTGATTCGAGCTGCATGGGCGGCCGGCGAGGCCGCCCATGCAGACGACCGGTCGCCACTCGGAAGATCGTGACGGCTCACCATCGGCCGATACGTTGTAGATGTAGATCCTCTGCGCCAATCCATTTTTCAGGCGCACAGGTCCAAAAATTTAAATTATTCCAATGTGATAATGTGGCTACTTCGCCACGTTTGCGAAGTTACAGCTGAATCCGCGCATCGATCTCAGCGCACACATTGAAAAATCACAGCCCTTCCTCTCAAGGATCCCTGTGCCCTGGCGGTGCGAATCTTCTTGAGAGCGATTATAAACGATGTCCGGGCACGGCAGGCGCAGCCTTCGAAGCATTTCAAACACCCGCAACAACAGTCTATCACTCTACACAGCGCTGACGACATCCCTGCTTGTCATCTCGACGATTTCGGCTCGCGCGGAGGTTACCAGTACAGCCGATGAGGTTTCGCTCTCGGAGCTGAGCGTCACCGGTACCGGCCCTGCGGTGGAGCGGGCGGACGGCCCAGTGATCGGCTACCGCGCCACGCGCTCGGCCACCGCGACCAAGACCGACACGCCCGTGCGCGACTCGCCGCAATCGATCAACATCGTCCCCCGGCAGGTCATTACCGATCAGCAGGATCTGCGCCTGACGGATGCCGTCACCAATGTCAGCAACGTCACGCCCGGCAGCACCGTGCAGGGTCGCTCGCAGAACTACGTCATTCGCGGTTTCGCCACGCAGCTCTTCGCTGTCGACGGCATCCTGACCAATCCGGCGATCAACTTCTATCCGGTGGAACGCGACCTTGCGAACGCCGAACGGGTCGAGGTGATCAAGGGACCGGCTTCCGTGCTGTTCGGCCGGGGTGATCCGGGCGGTGTCGTCAACATCGTGACCCGCAGGCCAACCCTGGAGCCGACCGCGGATGCGAGCGTCCAAGGTGGCAGCTTCGGCTTCCGGCGGTTTCAGGGCTCGGTCTCGAGCGCGATCCCGTCTATCGATGGACTCGCCGCACGCCTCAGCTTCGCCGCGCAGGAGGATCCGACCTTCCGCAATATCGGCGACAACACCAATCGGCGCGTCTTCATTGCGCCGGCCTTAAGCTGGACGCCGAGCGCCGACACCCGAGTCTACATCAACGCAGAAGCCACCAGCCAGCGCACCCAGTACGACGAGGGGCTCATTGCCTTTCGCGGCCGCGTGCCGCTGGACAACATCCGCCGATATTACGGTGAGCCGACCTCGCGCTATTATGGCGAGTTCAACGGGATCACGATGCGAGCTGAGCACGACGTCAATGAAAATTTGACATTGCGGCAAGTGATCAATGGGCAGTGGGGTGCGTTCAATCTGTTCGCGGCCCGCGCCACCGGCGTCAATAATGCCGGCACGCAGGTCACCAGGCGCGACACCTCGGTCGATTCGCATTTTGCTGCCCTGGATACGCAGACCGAAGCGATCCTGAAGTTCGACACGTTCGGCTTCTCCCACACCGCCCTGGCGGGGTTCGAGTACACCAACGGCTTCCGCCACCCCTATTCCCAGCAAGGCTCCTACACTCCGGTCAGCTTCTTCAACCCGGTCTTCGGCGGCACGCCAGGAGCGCTCTCGCTCCAGCAAGACCTGAAGCAGAGGCTCGAGCTGTTCGGGTTCTACCTGCAGGACCAGATCGCCCTTACGCCTGAGCTGCAGCTCGTGCTCGGCGCCCGGTTCGATCTCGGCAGCCAATATTATTTCGCCCGGGTGCCCGCTTCGCGGACCCAGCCCCCCGAGCAGAACCTGTTCGGCGCCTCGCCACGCGTCGGCCTGATCTATCGCCCGTTCGAGCCGCTGACCCTCTATGCCAGCTATGCCACATCCTTCGCGCCGCAGACCGCGAACGTGCTCAACGTCGTCAACCCAACACCCGAGACCGGCGAGCAGGTTGAGGTCGGAACCCGCATCGACATCAGCCCCGACCTGACTTTGAGCGCGGCCGCCTTCCGGATCACCCGGGATAACGTCGCCGGCAACGACCCCGTCAATACCGGCTTCTCGGTGATCACCGGCCAGCAACGTTCGGAGGGTGTCGAGGCGGACCTGGCCGGCGAGATCCTTCCAGGCTGGAGGGTTATCGGCGGCGTCGGCTATCTCGACGCGCGGATCACCAAGGACAGGGTCTTTGCGATCGGCAACCGCCTCGTGGGTGCGCCAGCCTTCAGCGGCAGCGTGTGGACCACCTACGACTTCCAGGCCGGCTTCCTGCGCGGTCTCGGACTCGGCATCGGCATCACCCATGTCGGCCAACGCTTCGGCGACCTCAACAACAGCTACAAAGTCGGGGCGTACAATCGCGTTGATGCGGCCGTGTACTACGACATCGACGCGCATTACCGTTTCTCAGTCAACATCCGGAATCTGACGAACACGCGCTACATCGAGCAGCCGTTCAACCAATTCAACAACGCCCCCGGCGCACCCTTTACGGTGCTGGCGACGATCACGGCACGGCTGTGAGCCGGGCGCGGCGGGTCCGCAGCCTTCTCGCCGGGGCCGGCCTCGCGGCGCCGACGCTCACCGCGTCCGCGGCCGAGCAGTCCTGGTCGGTGCTGATCGTGGTCAAGCCGGACAACCCGCGGGTCGCGACCGACCGGCTGATCGCAGCCCATCTCGAGGGAGGGGCTATCGGCTCACCCGATAACCTTCGATCTGAGGTTTCCGAAGGGCTGAAGCCCGACAGCGGGCTCTGCCCGCACCCGCAAAAGGTCGAAGACCTTTTGAAACCCTGATGTTCGAGCACCTGGCGGGTGCCTCAGCGGCCTGCCTCGCGGAGGGCAGGGGGCGCCGTCCGCGGTTTCGCCGGCCGCCGCTGCGCCGCCGCGCGGCGACGCAGGACGTAGAGGGTCAGGCCCGTCGCCGCGAAGCCCGGCAGGGCCAGCGCCGCGAGGCAGAACAGCAGGGCGAACAAGTCGCCGAAGAAGCGGCCGCGATGGACCTCCAGGATGTTGTCCATGAGGCGCCGGCCCAGCGGCAGGTCGGCGGCGCCCTCGGTCGCCAGAAGCAGACCGGTGGCGGCATCGTAGCGAGCCTCGTTGCGGGCGCTCAGGTCATCGACACCCTTCGGCAGCCAGCGGATCCGGATCGCCCTCGCGTCGGGGCTCGGCAGGGTCAGCAGAGTGGTGCCCGCCTCACGCCCCTCGCCGGCCCGGAAGGCCGCCCAGGCGCGGTCGACGGCCGCCGGCCCGGATGCGTCGGCCGGCGCCTCGGCGGCGGCCCTGCGGCCGGCGGCGCGCATCGGCTTTGCCGTCTCCCGCTCGCCCACCAGAAGCCCCGTGGCGGCATCCTTGAAGGATGGGTAGGACCACGTCAGCCCCGTCAACGCCATCACGAGGTAGACCGGTATCAGCCATGTCCCCGCCACGGCGTGCAGCGACCACCAGCGCGGCCGGCCGGGCCGGGACAGGCTCGGCTTCAGCCAGATCCGCCAGCGATGGACCTTGGGCCAGCGCAGGTAGAGGCCGGTCCCCAGAAAGACGAGGAGCGCCAGCACGCAGGCGCCCGTGATGGTCCGGCCCCAGCCCTTGGAGCCGCCGGGCAGGAGCAGCCAGCGGTGCAGGTCCCGCACCGTGGTGAACACCCCCTCCAGCCGCACCGGGCCGAGCACGGCGCCGTCGTAGGGGTCGGCATAGACCGCAGGTGGCCGCGCGCGGGTCGCGGGATCCCGGGCGAAGCGGACATGGACGCTCGCCGCCGGATCGTCCGCCAGGGTGAGGATGTTCACCTTCAGGCCGGCCTGGGCCTCGATTCGCGCCACCAGGGCCGAGGGGGCGAGCGCCGGCCGGTCACCGGCGGTCACCGTGAGCCGGTCGTGGTTGGCGAAGGCGGTTACCGCCTCCTCGTAGCTCATCAGCGCCCCGGTCAGGCCCATCAGCGCCAGCACGAGGCCAGCCGTGAGGCCAAGCGCCCAGTGCAGGCGGAACAGGACGGTCCGGAGGGAGGGAATCAGGCGCGGCATGGCAATGCCGGCTGCCTACCAGAAACCGGCCACGCTGACGACGGCGCGGGGCGCATGCCCGGCGGCCGAGGCGGCGCCCGTCAGGTGATCGGCGCGGGGTTGAACAGGGTCAGATCGTTGAACAGGCCCC
Source organism: Methylobacterium sp. GC_Met_2 (assembly GCF_026540795.1). Lineage (NCBI taxonomy): Bacteria > Pseudomonadati > Pseudomonadota > Alphaproteobacteria > Hyphomicrobiales > Methylobacteriaceae > Methylobacterium > Methylobacterium sp. GC_Met_2. Next base: position 1,149 of record NZ_JALNUM010000040.1, on the reverse strand, counting down.
ACTGGTCGGACCAGGGGCGCTTGCGCCCGCTCGCCACGTCGAGGATCAGGTGGAACAGCTCCCAGCCGACCTCCTCGATCGTCGCCTCGCCGGTGGCGATCCGGCCGGCATCGAGGTCGATCAGATCGGACCAGCGCTCGGCGAGTTCCGTGCGGGTGGCGACCTTGATCACCGGCGCCTGAGCGAGGCCGTAGGGCGTGCCGCGGCCGGTCGAGAAGACCTGCAGGGTGATCCCGGAGGCGAGCTGCAGCGTGCCGCAGACGAAGTCGCTCGCCGGGGTCGCGGCGAAGATCAGGCCTTTTTCGCGTACGCGCTCGCCCGGTGCGAGCACGCCGGAGATCGCGCTGGTGCCGGATTTGGCAACCGAGCCCAGGGCCTTCTCGACGATGTTGTTGAGGCCGCCCTTCTTGTTGCCGGGCGACGGGTTGGCGCGGCGGTCGGCCTCGCCCTTGGCCAGATAGGCGTCGTACCACGCCATCTCGCGGATCAGGGCCTCGGCGATCTCGGGGGTCTTGGCCCGCGGGGTGAGGAGGTGAATCGCGTCGCGCACCTCCGTCACCTCCGAGAACATCACGGTGGCGCCGCAGCGGACCAGCAGATCGGCCGCGAAGCCGAGCGCCGGGTTGGCGGTCACCCCCGAGAAGGCATCGCTGCCGCCGCATTGCAGGCCGACCACGAGGTCCGAGGCCGGGCAGGTCTCTCGGGCCCTGCGGTTCAGCACCTCCAGGCGGGCCTCGGCCATCGCCAGGATGCTGTCGATCATCGCCGAGAAGCCGCGGTGGCGCTCGTCCTGAAGGCGCACCACCCCGTCGCCGGCCGCGCCGCCATCCGGCAGCAGGCGCTCCGAGACGAGCTTCTCGCAGCCGAGGCCGACGACCATGACCTCGCCGCCGAAATTCGGGTTCTGCGCGAGGCTCTGCAGCGTCCGGATCGGCACCACCGCCTCGGGGGCGTTGATGGCGACGCCGCAGCCATAGGCGTGGGTCAGGCCGACCACGTCGTCGACATTGGGGTAGCGCGGCAGCAGCTCCTGCTTGATCCGCCGGATCGCCACGTCGAGGGTTCCGGCAACGCATTGCACGCTGATCGAGATCGCCAGGATGTTCTTGGTGCCGACCGACCCGTCCGGGTTGCGGTAGCCCGCGAAGG
>NZ_JALNUM010000004.1:0-147816 GCF_026540795.1 Methylobacterium sp. GC_Met_2 | reverse complement strand
CGCCCACCCGGCCTTGGCCAGATCTGCCAACATGGCCTTCCAGAAGCCGCGGCGGGACCACCTGTTGAACCGGTTGTAGACGGTGGTGCGCGGCCCATACTCCGCCGGGCAGTCGCGCCAGCGGCAGCCCGATGTCAGGACGTACAGGATGCCAGAGATGATCTGCCGGTCGTCCTTCCGCTCGGGTCCAGGCTGGTCCTTGGGCATGAACGGCTCGATCACCGCCCACTGCTCATCCGAGAGCCAGAACAGGTCCGCCATCGCCACCTCCAGGCTGCAAAACGGCCGCCTGGAATCACAAATTGGCAAACCCCGCAACAGCTTGGTTCGGTTCACACCCTAAAACCGATGGGCATCTGTTTGAGAACAGTATTAGGGCCGCGCAACACGGCACAGCAAATATTTCATCGATGATCTTGTGTTCGACGAGAATGGAAAATGGATCGGCACTATCCTTCGCCATACTGGCTCACCGTTGTGGAACTGTAATGCAGCCGGAAAGCGGCGAAGATTTATGTCTGTCACGGAAAATTAGAAACTTGATGCCATATCGGAGGGAATCGTGTCCAAATGAGATCTTGAACGAACATGACGTGGTTATCTCGGCTCAGCGTCCGTCTTCCCGCGATGATTATCGGCTTGGCATTGCTCAGCGCGACCGTCATGGGGGGCTTCAGCTGGTATACGGCGCGGTCAGGACTGATTGATGCGGCCCAGGAGCGTCTGCAACTGGCGGCGGCCGCCCGCCGGGACGGCATTGAGCTCCTGGCGGATCGGATGCAGGCCGACCTGCTGGCCGTCGCGGCCCATCCCCAGATCGTGTCCAACTTCCCGGACCTGATCGAGACTCTCGATCTCGCGAAGCCGGAAACCGCCGCGCTCGTCGAGGCGTTCCGGGCGCCTCAGACGGTGGAGGCGCGGGTCGCGCTCGACGGCAGCGGGATGCCCGCAATGTACGCACGTCGGCACGTCAAGGTGCAGGAGGTGGCGCGCAAGCTCGTGGCCCAGCCGGGCTACGCCGATCTGATCTTCGTCGATGAGGGCGGCCGGGTCGTCTACACGGCCACGAAGGGCGCCGATTTCGCCAAGTCGATCGCGGATCCGGATCTGGCCGGAACCGGCCTTGCCCGCCTCGTCGCGCGGTTGAAGGCGGCCGAACCGGGCACGGTCCTGTTCGAGGATTTCGGCGCCTACCCGGTGGACGGTGTTCCGGCCGCTTTCATCGGGCGCACCATGACCAAGCGCGCCAATGTCGCCATGGGGACGGCACAGGCGGCGGAGCCGATCGGCGCCATCGTCATGCGTGTTACCCCAATGTTGTTCGACCAGACGCTCGCCAAGCGCGACGGGCTCGGCGAAACGGGTCAGATCTTCGCGGCCGGGGCTGATGGCCTCCTGCGCAGCAATCCGCCGCTGAACCCCGCGCTGAAGGCCGGCGGGAGCCTCGCGCAGCTCGGCCTCGCCGCTGAGCGCGTGAAGGCCGGCGGCACCCTCGCCTTTACGGCCGCAAATGGATCTCATCTCGCGGCGGCTTCGTCGCTCACCGTGCTGGGCGCACCCTGGACGGTGGTGGCGGAGCAGTCGGAGGCCGAAGCGACCGCGGCGGTCCGCGCCCTCTCGTCCACCCTGGTCCTGATCGGTTTCTGCATCCTGGCGGCGACGGCCGTACTGGGGCTCCTCCTGGCCCGTTCGATCGTGGCGCCGCTCGGTGCCCTGACCCGTGCGCTGAAGGCGCTCGCCGACCGTCAGGCGCTCGACGACGTGCCCGGCAGCAAGCGGCGGGACGAGATCGGCGACATCGCTCGCGCCGTCGTGACGATCCACGAGATGTCCCTGGAGGATGCCGCACAGCAATTGCAGACCCGCGAGGCGGGGCGCCTGCGGGAGGAGCAGAACCGGCGGGCCATGCTGCAGAACCTTGCCGACGGGTTTGAACAGTCGGTCGGTGGCATTGCGGGCGACCTGACGGAGGCCGTGTCGGCGCTTCAGGATGCGTCCGGTGCCATGCGCGTGGCGGTTGCCGGCACCTCCGAACGCTCGACCAGCGTCGCCGCTGCGGCGCGGCAGACGTCCGACAACGTCGATTCCGTCGCGGCCGCGGCCGAGGAACTCGGTGCCACGGTGCGGGAGATCGGTCGTCAGGTCGAGCAGGCAACCGGCCTGTCGGCCGCCGCTGTCGGCGAGGCCCGGCGCGCCGAGCAGACCATGACCGATCTCGCCACGGCGGCGACACGGATCGGCGATGTCGTCGGGATCGTCTCGACCATCGCCGGTCAGACCAATCTGCTGGCGCTCAACGCGACGATCGAGGCGGCCCGAGCCGGTGAGGCGGGACGCGGCTTCGCGGTGGTTGCCGCCGAGGTCAAGGAACTCGCCACCCAAACCAGCCGCGCCACCGATGAGATCGGGCGGCAGGTGGCCGCGATCCAGACCGTCGCCGGGGATGCCGTCTCGGCCATCCGGGGGGTCGCATCGCAGATCGAGGCCATGAACGAAGTGTCGACCGGCATCGCCGCCGCTGTGGACCAGCAGGGCGTCACCACCCAGGATATCGTGCGCAGCATGAGTCAGGCATCGGCCGGAACCGGCATGATGACGACCGACATTGCCGAGGTCGCCCGGGTTGCCGACGATGCCGGCCACGCCGCCGCATCGGTGGCACAGGCGTCGGACACACTGGCGGCGCGGGCGGAGCAGCTGCGCGGACAGGTCACCCAGTTCCTGGGCCACATCCGGGCAGCCTAGAAGCGGTCGGGATCGCGGCCCGTTTGATGCCCGACAGGCCCCCTCTCCCGTATCGGAAAGGGGGCCCGCGCTCGACCCTGAACCGGTGCCGCCTGACCCAGAAATGCGAATCCGTAAGCCCATGCTAAAGTGTGCGCCGGTGAGCGGCAAAAAGTCTTCGGATCGAGCACGCCGGCAACGCGCCACACTCGGACAGACCTGATCGCTCACCTCCCTTTCCGCGCGCGCAGAGTTCGCTGGCACGGCACGGCAAACCGCTACGCCGCCTCGGCCGGGGCTGGCGCCGGCTTCCGCACCGCCTGCCCGGCGAAAACCTGTGCCGCGAGGGGGAGTTCGATGGTGGCGGCGAGACCGCCGGCGCGACCGTTCTCGAGGATCAGCCGGCCGTCATGCGCCTCCACGATCGCCTGCACGATCGATAGGCCGAGGCCGAAGCCCCGCGCCTCATTCAGATTGCGGGCCCGGTCGCCGCGAACGAAGGGCTGCAGCATCGCCTCGCGCTCCGCCTCCGGGATGCCCGGACCGGAATCGCGCACGCAGACCCGGACCCCGCGCTCCGACGCCTCCATGTGAACCTCCGCCCGGCTGCCGTATTTCACAGCATTGTCGACGAGGTTCGTCACCGCGCGCTGCAACTCCTCGGGTCGGCCGCGCACGAGGACGTGTCGGCTGCGGCCGACGCTCACCGGCGCGCCGATATCCGAGAAGTCGTCGCACACCGTCTGCACCACCGATGCGAGATCGACCAGGGTGAAACTGCTCGCGTCGCGGACCTGACCGTCGCGCACGAAGGACAGGGCCGCCTCGACGAGTCCGTTCATCTGGTCGAGATCGCGTAGGGTGGCGGCCCGGGCGTTATCGTCCTCGATGAACTCCGCGCGCAGGCGCAGGCGGGTGATCGGCGTGCGCAGGTCATGGCTGATCGCGGCGAGCATTTGCGTGCGGTCGTCGATCAGGCGGCGCACGCGCGATCGCATCCGGTCGAGTGCCCGCGAGACGGCGAGCACTTCACGCGGCCCGGCTTCCGGCAGGGCGACGTGATCGTCTCGGGCTCCGAACGCCTCCGCGGCACCTGCGAGCCGCTTCAGCGGTGCGGTCAGCGCGCGGGTCGCCCAGACGCAGAGCAGCGCCAGCGTCAGCGCGAGGAACACCACGGTGAAGATCAGGGCGCCCTGCCTGGGGGGGCGGAGCGGATCGTTCGGTAGCGTCGCCTGAAGCGTCGCGCCATTGGCCGTAACGATTCCGATATGGAGACGCTTGGCGGAGCGCTCCTGCTCCGAATCGTCGGCGGACAGGTCGATGATCGTCACCGGGCGCCCGGCGCCGTTCCGAAGCCGGCGGATGACCGGAAGATCCCGGACTGGCTCGGCTCCAGGCGGAGCCTTGCCGTCCCAGGCTTCGACCTGGATCAGCGGCAGGCTGCGCCCGCTGGCCAAGAGCGCCGGCCTTGCCGCCGGATCGACGGAATCGAGCAGCCGCGACAGCATGCCCAGGCGGCTTGCCGCGACCCCGGGCAACGCATCGGGATTCTGCGGTTCGTGCAGCAGCAGGAAAGCGGCCGTGGCGACCATATGGGCAACCGCGATTCCCGCCACCACGAGCAGCGCGATCTGGCCCGCGATAGTCGTTGGCCGCAATCGGGCGCGCAGCCGCTGCAGCACGCTCATGAGCGCGTGACCTCCGGCGTGAACAGGTAGCCACCGGAACGGATCGTCCGGATGAATTCGGGGTTGCGGGTATCGCGTTCGATCTTCTGGCGAATGCGCGAGATCAATACGTCGATGCTGCGCTCGAACGGGCCGGCGGCGCGCCCCTGCGTGAGATCGAGCAGCTGGTCACGCGACAGGACCCGCCCGGGCCGCAGGCACAGGGCGAGCAGCAGGTCGAACTCCGCGCCCGTGATCGCGATGCGGGCGCCCTCGGGCGAGAACACCTGCCGCAGGGAGACGTCGAGCGTCCAGCCCGAGAAGTGCAGACGGCGGCGGTCGTCCGTATCGGGCGCCTCGGCGGCGACCCGGCGCAGGACCGCGCGGATGCGGGCGAGGAGTTCGCGCGGATTGAACGGCTTGGCGAGGTAATCATCAGCGCCGAGTTCCAGGCCGAGAATCCGGTCCACATCCTCCGACTTCGCTGTCAGGATCAGGATCGGGATCTGCGAGGATGCGCGCAGGCGGCGGCAAAGGCTCAAGCCATCCTCGCCCGGCAACATGAGATCCAGCACGATCAGGTCGATGCGCGCCTCTGCGAGCGCCCGGTCCATGTCGGTCCCGTCGCCGGCGATCGTGACCCGGCAATCGTTCCCGCGCAGGTAGCGCGCGATCAGGCTGGAGATCTCCCGATCATCCTCGACGACGAGGATATGGGGGGTCGCCGGTGCCGTCATTGCGACGGAGTCTGTGTGTGGTTCAGCCTGCATCATGAGTCTATCATGCCCCGAACCGGCGATTATTCGAAGATGGGTAGCGGAACCAATTTGTAAGCGCGTGTTTCCCTGCCTTGGCCGAAACGTTTCGGACAAAGATGCAGAGACGTTTCTTCCAGAATCCGATCGCGATATCCGACAGAGCTCCGACGTGCTGAGCCCGATCGCTTCCGGTCCTGCGGCGAATCGTCGAGCCGGACTCCCAACGCCGCGGACCCCGGCTACCTCCTTGGTTCTGCGTTCGCCCAGCTTGACGGGTGAGGCCGCCAGCCGGACATCTTCGTGTCGAAGCCCATCAGCGACTACGCCCTCATCGGCGACACCCATTCCTGCGCGCTGATCGCCCGCGACGGCTCGATCGATTGGCTATGCTGGCCGCGCCACGATTCACCCGCCCTGTTCGTGAAGCTCCTCGACGACGAGAAGGGTGGTGCATGTAGCGTGGCGTTCGACGACCTCGATGGGTCGGAGCGGCGCTATCTGCCCGACACCAACATCCTCGAGACGACGTTTACGACGCGGACTGGGCGCGCGCGTCTGGTCGACGTGATGCCGGTCAATCCGCCGAGCCCTGAGCCCGATGAAGGCCCGGACGGCGAGGGCGAGAGCCGGCTGATCCGCATGCTCACCTGCGAGACGGGCAGCGTCACCGGGCTCTTCCGGGTTTGCCCGACCTTCGATTACGCGCGCCGCCCCTGCATGCCCAGCGTCGAGGGCGCGTCGGTGCTGTTCGAGGCCGGCGACTGGCGTCTGCGGGTCAACGCGCATCCGCAGCCCGCGGTGGTCGAGGGCCGCGCCGAGATCCGGTTCACCCTGGCCGCTGGCGAGACCGCATATCTGGTCCTCACCCACGGCGAGGACCAGCAGGATGCCTCGATCGACGACTTCGAAGGCGCGCAGCGCCGCCTGAAGAGCACCATGGAGTACTGGCATCGCTGGTGCGCCCGCAGCACCTACGGCGGGGCCTATCGGGAGGCCGTGATGCGCTCGGCCCTCTGCCTCAAGCTGCTGACATACTCGCCCTCCGGCGGCATCCTGGCCGCCGCGACCGCTGGCCTGCCCGAGGCCGTGCCGGGCAACCGCAACTACGACTATCGCTTCACCTGGATGCGCGATGCCTCCTTTACAGTGACCGCGTTCGTGATGCTCGGCTACGTGCGCGAGGCCTCGGAATTCCTCCGCTTCCTGCGTGAGCGGGACGGCTCCTATGGCCGCGACACGCGCCTGATGTACGGCATTGCCGACGGCATGCCACCCGAGGAGGAGCTCAGCCATCTCGCCGGTTGGAACGGCGTGCAGCCCGTGGTCATCGGCAATCTCGCCGAGGGGCAGGACCAGCACGACATCTACGGGGAATTGCTGCGGGCTCTGTGCATCTTCCTGGAAGCAGTCGACTACGACCCGCCCGAGAAGGTCAACGACCGCCTGCCAGAGGTGCTCGACAACCTGACGGCGCGGGCGATCCGTCACCGGCACGATCCGGACAGTGGGATCTGGGAATTGCGGACGGGGCCGCGCCATCAGGTTCATACGAAGGCGATGATCTGGGTGGCGCTGACCGACGCGGCCCGGATCGCCCGGAACATCAAGGGCATCCCGGAGGCGAAGATTGCCGAGTGGGAGCGCATCGCCGCCGAGGTCCGGGCTGAATATCTGGACCGGGGCTGGAGCGAGGAGAAGCAGGCCTATGTCGGCGCTTACGATTCGCATCACCTCGACGCGGCGGTGATGCGTGTCGTCCTGTTCGGAGCCCTCGATCCGCGGGATCCGCGCACGCGCGCGACCCTGGCCGCGGTGGAGCGGGAACTCGGCGCCGGCGACCTGATCTACCGCTACCGCATGGAGGACGGGCTCGAAGGCGACGAGGGCACCTTCACGGCCTGCGCGTTCTGGCGGGTCGGCTGCCTCGCCCTCGACGGCCGCACCGCCGAGGCCAAGGCCGCTTTCGAACGGCTGATCGCCCGGGGCAACGATCTGGGGCTGTTCGCCGAGGAGATCGATCCGGCGACCGGCGAGCAGCGCGGGAACACGCCGCAGGGATTCTCGCACATGGCGCTGATCAACGCGGCGCTGCGCCTTGATGACACCATCGCCCGCTACGGCCTTGCGGACGCGGCCGATGCGCTGACGCGCCGGGCGGCCGAGTGAGCGACGCCGGCTGAAGGCGGGCCGACCACTTTCGGACCGCCTTCAGGCAGCGATTTTGGCTGCCTTATCGACCTCACCCTCCACGGCTGCGGGCGCCGCGGGACTGCGGCTGGCGCGGAACTGGTCGAGCAGACTATCTCCCAGGCTGCTCAACACGGCCTCCGTCGCGGCTTCGGCTTTCGGATCGGCAACCGGCGCCTCGGTCCGGTACCACGCGAGGATCTGGTCCGGCAGCGCGTCCAGGATCGCCCCGATCGGGTTGCTGGGCTCCGCAGACGACGGGGTCATCACGCCGGCAACGGCGGCTTGGGCAACGACGATCGGCGTGGCTTCGGACGCGGCGGCGAAGGCGGTCCGGCGCTGATCGTCCAAGGCGGCGCGCCACGTCGCATCCAACGCCTCGGCCTCGCGGCGCGCGGTTTCCCGCGCGACGGCCTCCGCCGCGATGGCGCGGGCGGCTTCCCGGGCCTCGTCGCGGGCGGCCTCGGCCTCGTAGCGATTGAGGAGCACGAGGACCGGCTGCATCTCGGCACCCGGCAGGCTACCGCAGGCCTCGATCGCGCAGGCGATGATCCGCTGCGACAGGCCGGTGCCCCGGACGGGCATCGCGCGCCGGGCGACATCCTGCCAAGCGGACAGCGCGGCCTGCATCGCCGGCAGCAGCGCGTCGGGGAGACCGGCCCGCCGGTGCAAGTCGGCGAAGCTCCGCGGATCGCGCATGGCCCGAGCCACGCCGGCATGGTCCTGGCCGGATAGGTCGGCGAGGGACGCGAGGGCGAACTCGGTCCGCCCGGACAGCACGGCGCGCAGGATCAGTCCGGCGGTCAGCTGGTGGCTCGTACGCAGATGCGCGACCAACCGGGCGATGCCGGCGGCCCCTGAGTCTTCGCAAACTTCGAGGGCGACGCGCTCGCCGACCTCGCGGCGCAGACGCTCGCAGCGTTCGCCTCCGAGCCAGCCCCGGTCGATCACGAAGCCGGAGAGCGCCTGCGCCACCGCGAGGCCGAGCGCGTGGCGCACCTCCGGCGGGAGGTCGGTCCGGCCCAGCAGGGCCTCGCGCAGATCGGCCTCCGCACCCCGGCGCTCGATCATGCGCAGCATCCGACCCGCGGTGATCTTGGCGGTCGGGTTGCGGACGAGCGCGACCAGAGTCTCGAGTTCGCCGATCTCCGCCAGCGCCCCGGAGACCGTGTGCGAGAGATGATGGCGGGCGGCGATCACGGCGCGCGTCGTCTCATCGCCGAGGGCGGCCGCGTCCACGAGGTCGGCGTCCGTCAGGACCGGCGAGCGCGCCAGGATCAGACGCGCCACCTCTGGCACGTCGCAGGAGAGCGCGACCACCAGCGGACGCGGCGTCCGCGCCGAGGCCGCACAGGTCTCCGCCAGGGCGCGCCGAACCACCGGCGAGGGATCGTCCAACAGGGTGAGCAGGGCGGTCTTGGCTTCCCAGGCCTCGTCCGCGGCGAGGTCGCCGTAGAGATAGGCCCGCGCCAGGACCGCGGCTGCCTCGGCGCGTCGGGACGCGGAAGCGTTCTGCGTCCGGGTCAGGAACTCGCGGATGATCATGGACCCCTCCGGGGTGCGAACATACTGTTCCTGACGGTGGCCGGGGAACCTGCCGCAGCGAGCTCAGCCGGGCGCCGCGGCGGCAGGGGCGGGTTGGCCAGCGCGCTGCCGGGCGGCGGCGCAGCGGGCGCGGCGAGCGCACCGGTCACGTCCGGATCCGGCTTCGGCGCACCCGTGAACGGATCTGAGCCGGTCCGGGGGAAGTAGGTCGGGGCAGCGTGCGCGGTCGGCTGGGCTTGGCTGCGCGCCTGCAGGTTCCGTGCGGCGGCATCCGAGGCGGCCACGCGCGGATCCGTCTGGAACAGGCTGCGCAAGTCGCTGGTGCCGCCGAAGGCCGTCGCGGCGCTCGCATACGCCGAGACCGCCTGCGGTGCCGCCGCCTCGCCCTGGCGCAGGCTTGTGAGGTCAGTGGCGGCAGTGCCCTGGGCGGCCGCCGCGAGGCTGGCATACAGTTCGGCGGCGCTCCGTGCGCGGCCGGTGCGATCGTAGAACAAGGCGCGGTTGGCGGAAGCGGCTTCCGGTAGATCGAGGGCGGCGGCACGGGCGGGGAAGGTGCGCGCGGTCGCAATCAGCGCGGCCGCGCCCTTGGCGCCGAGCACGTGCGCCACGTAGAGATCGCCGGCGGTCGGTTCGCGGCCGAGCGCCCCCGAAAGCGTGTCGGCGTTCTGCTGAGTCAGGGCGCCGGCCAGCGTCGCCGAGACTTTCGGATCCCGGCGCAGGTCGAGGATGGCCTGCCTCTGCCCGGCATCCGGCACCGCGTAGCTGCCGTCTGCCTGCCGGGTGATGGCGTCGGCCTCGGCCTGCAGCCCGAGCCGCGGCCCGGCATTCTTCATGACGCCGAGCCACGTCTGCTCGATGAACTGGAACAGCCCCGTGGCCGACGAGGTCCCGGCCTTGGCGGCGGGATCGAGGGCGGATTCGCGCCGGGCCGTGGCGAGCAGGTAGTCGAAACCGACGCCGCTCGCCATCGCGCCATCGCGGATCGCCTGAACCACCGGTCCGGAGACGGCCGTGCCCGGCATCGCCCGCGCCGGGGGCGGCGGGCTGTCAGGTGGGCTGGATGGCGTGGTGAACAGGAACATCCGGGCGCGCACGGGGGCTGAAGACCCCCGGAATCTGCGCCCGCCATGGTAAACAAGTTCTCAATCAGCTCACGGAGACCCGGTCCGTTTTCAGGACGGCGAGAACTCGCCCGCGCCCTTCGGCCGGCGCATCTGGAAGCGCGTGTCCTGTGTCACGTGGAAATAATCGAAGTATCCGCCGCGCATGATCGGGTGCATCGCCCCGGTATCGACCATCCCGTCCTTCACGTAAGCCTCGTCGACGTAAATCGAGACCACTTGGCCGATGACGAGGAAGTTCTCGGCTTCGGCGCCGTCGAGCGGGGTCAGCGGCACGGTCTGCAGCCACCGGCATTCGAGGGCGGCCGGCGAGGCCGCGACCCGCGGCGGCCGCACCTTCTGCGAGGGCGCGGTAGCGAGCCCGGCGAAGGCGAACTCGCTCTCGCCGCGTGGCAGCGGCGCCGAGGAATCGTTCATCCCGTCACGCAGGTCCCAGGTGGCGAGGCTGCACACGAACTCCGCGCCCTCCTCCGCGAAGGTCATCGCGTCCTTCCGGCCCGAGGACGAGAAGGCGACCATGTTGTCGGCCACCGCGTTGAAGAACGAGTAGGGCGCGAGGTTCAGCTTGCCGTCGCGGCTCATGGAACTGATCCAGCCGATCGGCCGCGGCGCGACGATGGCCTTGAGCGGGTTGTGCGGAAGCGCGCGCGCCGCGCGGGGAACGTCGAGATCGTAATGCACGGGAAATCTCCGAAGCGCTGACCGGCGAGGCCCGGGCAGCGGCATAGACGGGTCCATAACGCATCGGAGCGAGGGGAAGACGCCCACGAAGACAGATTCCGGAACCGATAGCCGACGATGAGCGGCCTGAGCGCGCTTCGCTGCGCGCGCGATGACGGGTGGCAGCGGACAGATTGACTGCCCGACCGCCCCTCAGAGATACGTCACGATCTCATCGAGCACCGGGCGAGGCCGGTCGGAGGGCACTTCGCGCGCGCGGCCGATATGGACGAAGCCCGCCAGCTTCTCCGAGGGCGCCAGGCCGAGTGCATCCAGGATGCGGCGGTCGTAGGCCAACCACTCGGTCAGCCAGGATGTCGCGAACCCGGCCGCGTTGGCGGCGATCATGAGGTTCATGGTGGCAGCGCCGACGGACAGCACCTGCTCCCAGTCGGGAATCTTCACGTGCGGACCGGCCCGCGACACCACGGCGACCACGACGGGGGCATGCGCCAAGCGGGCGCGCTCCTGCGCGAGGCGCTCCGGCGTCGCGTCCGGATTGTCGGCCGCGAAGGTCGCCGCGATGGTCTCGCCGACGCGGTCCCGCGCCGCCCCTGCGATGACGATGAAGCGCCAGGGTGCGAGCTTGCCGTGGTCCGGCACGCGGGACGCCGCCGTCAGGATCGTTTCGAGCTGAGCCCGATCGGGTCCGGGCTCGTCCAGCAGCATCGGCGGCACCGAGCGACGGGTCTTCAGGAGTTCGAGAGTGGCGGTCATGCGCGTCGTCCCAGGTTCGCGATGGCGACCGGATGTGGCATGCGCCGGTCGCGCCGGGAAGTGCGGCCTTGCCGTCGCCATGGTCGCGATGCAGAGGCGGGAACCATCCGCCGGGCGGAGGAAAGGGATCCGATCGATGCGCACGAGGCTGGCCGCGATGGCGTTGGCGATTCTCGTCACGGGATCCGCGCTCGTGCCCGCCCGCGCCCAGCAGAATCCGCTTCAGAACCGTCTTGGTGGTCCCCTGCCCTCGCCGTCGATCACCACGCCGGATTTGCCGCCCACCCTCCCTTCCGCCGAGCCGGACGCCCCCCTGTCCCTGTCGGCGCTGCTGTCGGGGCCCGGGATCCCGCTGCGCCAGGGGCTTGCGTGGCGGATCTACGAGGAAGCCAACGACGGTGTCCGGCCGTCGATCGTGGCCCGTTCGACCGAGGCCGAACCGCGCTTCGTCCTGCCTGCCGGCACCTACACGGCGACCGTGACCTACGGCTTTGCCAGCGCGTCGAAGCGGATCGTCATGGCGGGCCAGCCGATCACCGAGACGCTGCGCGTCGCGGCCGGCGCGCTGAAGCTCTCGGGCGCGGTCGGCGACCAGAAGATCCCGCCCGGCGAGGTGTCGTTCTCGGTCTTCGTGCCGGTCGGGACCAATTCCGAGGGCCGGCTGGTGCGCGGCGGTATCAAGACCGGCGAGTTGCTGCGGCTGCCGGAGGGCACCTACCACGTGGTGTCGATCTACGGTGAGTCGAACGCGATCCAGCGCGCCGACCTCCGCGTGGAGAACGGCAAGGTGACGGAAGCAACCCTCAACCATAGGGCCGCGACCGTGACGCTGAAGCTCGTGGCGGCGCCGGGCGCGGAAGCGTTCGCCGGCACCGCGTTCTCGGTGCTCACGCCCGGCGGCGACACGATCCGCGAGGCCATCGGGGCCTTCCCGCAGGTGACGCTCGCCGAGGGCGACTACGTGCTGATCGCCCGCCACGACGGGCAGGTCTATACCCGCGAGTTCAAGGTCGAGAGCGGGCTCGACCGGGACATCGAGGTGGTCGCCAAGTCCGGGTGAGCCTGTCCCGGGCCGAGACTTGCGCGGGCCGAGACCTGCGCGGGCCGAGACCTGCGCGGGCCGAGACCTGCGCGGGCCGAGACCTGCGCGGACGACGTCAGGCGAACCGCCGTGCCAGGGCCACGCAAAGCGCGACAGCCGCCGCCGCACCGATCATCGCAGGCTTGATCCGCTCACCCAACACGAGGGCGGCGACGCCGAGCCCCAGGAACGGCTGCAGCAGCTGGAGCTGTCCGATCGCGGCGATCCCACCCCGGGCGAGCGCCCGGTACCAGAACACGAATCCGATCAGCATGCTGAACAGCGCCACGTAGGCGAGCCCCGCCCAGGCCGGCATGGGGATGGACGCGAACGCGTTCGGGCTCAGGATCAGCGCCAGCGGCAGGCTCACCGGCAGCGACAGGACCGTAGCCCAGGCGATCACCTGCCAGCCACCGAGCCGGCGCGCCAGGACGCCGCCCTCGGCATAGCCCAGGCCGCAGACCAGGACCGCGGCGAACATCAGGGCATCGCCGGGTCCGGGTGCGCTCTCGAGACCACGCGCGGCAAAGCCGACGGTGATCAGAGCCCCGCAGATCGAGAGCAGCCAGAACGTGGGAGACGGCCGCTCACCGGATCTGAGGGCCCCGAACAAGGCCGTGGCGAGCGGCAGCAGGCCGATGAAAACCGTGCCATGCGCCGCGCTCACGGTCCGCAGGGCCAAGGCCGTGAGCACGGGGAAGCCCACCACCACGCCGGCTGCCACGATCATCAGCGCCGGGATGTCCCGCCCTCGGGGACGCTTCTCTCTGAAGGCCGCGAGAGCCATCGCGCCGGCGAGGCCGGCCAGGGCTGCCCGGGCGGCACTGAGGAACAGCGCATCCATGCCCGTCAGCGCGAGGCGTGTGGCCACCAGCGACGCGCTGATGATGGAGACGCCGATGAGGCCATCGATCCACGCGCCCGCACCGCCAGGCTGGGACGCTGTCCTTTGAACCGCCCGTCCCGTCATCCGTCTCTCCCGCTCGCCCCGTCGCAGCGGGGTGGCATCGCCGGACCGCCCTGGCCAGGGACGATGACGGGTCGAGCGGTCGATCTGTCCCGGGCCGCGAGCAGTACGGTTCACAGCCACCGCGCCGTGCCGGGCTATCGAGGTGGCGCGCGCATCGGCGACGGCCGTCGATCGTTCCATGTTTTCGAGATTAACATTTCTGAGATGTGCCGGAACGATACCGGGCGCTGCGGCTTACCAGCGACCCATTTGGGCTTCTGGAGATACCGATGCGCCGCTTCGTCCTCGCTACCCTCGCCGCCGCAGCTTTGGCCGGCCCGGCCCTCGCCGCCAATGAGGCGCCCAAGACCGTCGCCCCGAAGTTCGAGTCGGTCCCGCAGGACGCGGTCCTGAGCTACAACCTGATCGGTCTCAACATCACCGACGCGCAGAACAGCACGGTCGGCGAGATCAAGGACCTCGTGATCGATCACGACAAGCTCACCGGCTACATCGTCTCGGTCGGCGGCTTCCTCGGGATGGGCGAGCACTACGTCGCCGTCTCGCCGTCGTCGATCGCCCTCGGCTACGATGCCGACGCCAAGAAGTGGAAGGCGATCATCGGCGCCACCAAGGAGCAGCTGAAGGCTGCGCCTGAGTTCAAGTACGACGGCAAGTTCAAGCGCTGATCATTGGAATGCGTCCCCGCCCAAAGACTGGGCGGGGACAACCCGGCTTTGCTGGATGATGCAGCGACGGAAACCGCCGGCCGACCAGCTCGAATATGCAGCTCAGATGTGACCGTCGAGCGCTTCGCGCGCCAAGCGCGAAACCAAGGCTTCCCGTCGCGTCTGACGGAGGATGATGCGCGCTGCAGCCCGCGCGTTGGACGCACGGAGTTCGGCCTGTGGCCCGCCCTCCCTGAGGGCACGCGACGCCAGGGCACGAAACCATTTTACGTTGGCCAGCGCCGCGGCACGACGGCTGATCGGACCACCGACATCAAGCGGCTTCTCGAGTGCAACGGACGCCATTGGCTCAATCCTGGACTGCGCACCACCGCTTGTCCTATTTCAAGACAAGAAATGGCAATGCATGGTCACTTGGGCAATAGTGATGCCGCCAATAACTTCATGACGAAACGGAAATTTTCGGCATCCTCGAAACGTGGTAGGCCCGTATTGAGCCGGCTGCCTAAGTGACGTGATCGGGTCGCGGCGCGGGAACGCGGTAGCGCGGCCGTGATTGTCCGTTTTGGAACGGCCGGCAGGTTCGTGGCGCCGGACGTCTATGGCGGGGAGGCCCGTGTCGACGATCTTCGATGCTCACACCTTCGCTCTCACCGCGCATGCGGGCCAACTCGACAAGGGTGGCGAACCCTGCATGCGGCACTTGGAGCGCGTTGCAAACGCTGCCCTCGCCCGAGCCGGCCACGCCCGACTCGTCGACGGATTGGATCTCGATCCGATGCAGATTATGCAGGCCGCGTTGCTTCACGATGTGCTGGAGGATACTCCGCGCACGGCCTCTGATCTGCGCGTGGCCGGTTTCGCGCCCGCGATCATTCGAACTGTGACGCTGCTCACCAAGCCCGCTGCGCGAATCGCCTACTCGGAGCGAATCGCTACGCTGATCGAGGCGGACGATCTGGCCGCGATCCTCGTGAAGATGTCCGACACCGAGGACAACCTCGTTCCCGCTCGCATCCCGCCCTCCGCATCCTTCCTTCGGGAGCGTTACGCCAGGGCATTCGAGCGGCTCAGGGAAGCGGCAGCCGCGAAAGGCTATACGGGCCGCTGACGTTGGCCTGACCCGGGACGGCCTGTCCCGGACGTCCGTGCGTGGGCCAGGAACAGCCACGCAAAAGTTGGGTTCCCCGGAGAACCGGCGCCGATCTAGCTGCGGCTGCCGGCCCAAAAGGGAGACACGCCATGAAGCTTATGACCCTTGTTCTGGCAGGCCTCGTCGTCGCCGCTGCGCCTGCCCTGGCTGCCGAGAGCGCTGGCGGCACGAGCCGCTCCGGCACGGCCAACAGTACCGGCCCCAACGATGCCGGTTCGGGATCGACGCCGGGCGCGAACGGCAGCGGTCCGTCCACCGGGTCGATGAGCCGTTCCGGGACAACCAACAGCACAGGCGCCAACGATGCCGGCTCCGGATCGAAGCCGGGTCCCTCGGGCCGCTGAGGCCCGCGGAACCGACGCCCGCGGAACGCTCCGCCCGGATGTCCTGGGCGGAGCCGAGGACCGCGCGGTGTCTGTCACTCCAAAGCCGTATATCCGAGATCTTCGGGCTTGCCGATGCTGCCGGCCGGGCTGTGACCATTGGATTGAGACGAACGCCGCCTGAGCTGCAGCCGTCATAACCCCGGCCCTCCGCGCCGCCTGGGCGACCGGTACGGAACGGGTCCTGAAGGTCGGAGGTTCGACCTTCTGAAAGCGCTTCAGGGATGATCCATGCTGGTGTTGAAACGGGTCGCATGCCTCGGGCTTCTGATCTGCGGGCTGGCGGCCTGCGACGACAAGCCGGCGCAGAACAACGCGCCGACGAAGCCGGATTCCAAAAAGCTGGAGCCGCAGACCGATCAATCCGCGCCGAACACTCAGAAGCAGTAGCCAGCCTCCGCCCTATCTCGGCGGCTCCTGTCCCCGCGTCGACTGTCAGCGCTCGGTCTTGTCCGGTTCGAAATGGGCGTCGCCGTTCAGGGCGCTGATCATTGGGGTTGCGGCTGCGAAGCCTACGGCTGCCTCCGTCCCCGTGATCACGTCATCGAGCGCGTCGTTGAGGTGAAGCGTGCGATCGACTGCCCTTTGCAGGATCCCGTCCATGGCCCGTCTCTGCCGTGGGAGCGCGCCGCCGCGGGAACGGCAGCGCCTCAGGGTTCGCATGTCATGCGGCTTGCGGTCGTCGTGATCACACGAAGTGCACCGGCAGGGCGCGGTCGAGCATCTCGGCATAGGTGCCGGCCAGGACGGCCACGGTCGCGGCGGCGGCGGCAGCGGCGATGGTGAGGCGGGTGATGACGGTCATTGTCTGTCTCCATCGAGTCCGCGGTTGTGTTCGCGGCGTGTCTCCGATGTAAGCTCAAGCTTTCAGGGCTGACGTGTTCCGGCACACGACCCAGGGGCGACAATCCAGCCCGTCGGCTTCGCCGCAGGTGATGAGACGCGTCGTGCCGATCAGCCCCGCAAGGGCACGCGGTGGGCCATCGACACCTCGGAAGCGCTCAGCAATCGCCGCAGATCGGCTTGGCCGTCCGCTGTCCCGCACGTTCGAGGCGATCCATGGTCGCATCCTGGCCCCGGATCGGTGTTGGGATACTGCGTCGATCGTCATTCCCGGCCGGCGGCATGCTGGCCATGCCATTCAGCCCCGTTGCATCGCCTGAGGCCGAGCGGCCGGCATTCCGCGTCTCGACAATCGCTGATCGGCCAATCGGGCCGGCGCGCAGGGGGGCCCACGAAGCCCTGTCGCGGACGGACGCATCGAGCTGCGCTGCGGGATCGATACCGCCACCTGCGTCGAGGCCGGGTTTCAGAAGCCGTCCGGGCTCATAGCTCGGCGGCAGAGCGCTGTTGGAGATCGCGAGCGGCTCGATACCCGCAGCGTGTGGCCCTGCTGCAGACGTGCCCACGCAAGCACCGAGGGCCGGTGCACAGCAGAACAGGGTGGCGATCCGCAGGGCGACGATGGTGGGCTCCTCAAGGTTCGGGGGCCGACCCCGCCGAGATGATGAAACACCAAGCCGCAGGGCTGAGCCCATTCCGGCTGTCCGTCTGACAGACCAGCGAAAACATTTTTATGCGGAGGGAATGGTGGGCGCACTAGGGTTCGAACCTAGGACCCGCTGATTAAGAGTGACCAGCTGTAAGCTAACAAACCTCAACGGAACGTAACGGTAAAGCAGAAAATACCACAATGATATCTTGCCCTTAGGCATAGGAGTTAGCTAGCGTTATAACGTGACCGCACAACGCCTAACGCCCCTGTGCCGTTACGTAACTGCTACGTGGAGCTCCTGCCAATGGCAAAGCCGCTGACCGTGCGCGCCATAGAACAAATGAAGCCAGAAGCGCGGGTGCGCGAGGTACCGGACGGTGGGCTACCGGGGCTCTATCTCGTCGTGCAACCCTCAGGCACCCGCTCATTCGCCTTACGGTACCGCCACGTTGGGCGGACCCGGAACATGACCTTAGGTCGATGGCCAGCCTTCTCGCTGGGTGAAGCACGGGAGGCAGCTAGAATTGCAATACGCGCTGTCGCTGAAGGCCGTGACCCAGCTGGGGAGAAGCGCTTCGCCAAAAGCGATGCTTCAACTCTTTGTGCGGAGGTCAGTCGTCTTTTCATAGAGCTCGATCAGCGTCCCACGAATCGAACTTGGAAGGAAACCGCTAGGCTTCTCGGCCTTCGCCCCGAGAATGATCGTCTCGTGATCATTCGAGGCGGCATCATCGATCAGTGGTCTGGTCGCCGCATTGAAGAGATTCGGCGTCGGGACATCATCCCCATCCTGGACGCTCTTAGCGCCCGACCGGCAACCAGGCAGAATACTTTTGCGGCCCTACGACGACTATTTAACTGGACCCTCGCAAGGGACCTTATCGCAACGAGTCCATGCTCCGGGGTAGAAGCCCCCCAGCCTACACCGGCGCGAGATCGCGTTCTAACGGACAATGAGTTGGGTTGGTTCTGGTCGGCCTGCGATACCGTAGGCTCTCCCTTCTCCCCGCTCTTCAAGCTTCTCTGCCTGACCGGGCAGCGTCGAGAGGAAGTCGGCGGCATGCGGTGGTCTGAGCTAGATGGTGAAACATGGACGATACCGGGTGCGCGAGTTAAAAATGGGCGGGAGCACACCCTCATTCTTCCAGCCCCAGCCCAGGCGCTAATTTATGGTATGCCGAAAATAGATGGTTGTCCTTTCGTTTTTTCTACGACCGGAAAAACTTCAGTATCAGGC
Source organism: Methylobacterium sp. GC_Met_2 (assembly GCF_026540795.1). NCBI lineage: Bacteria > Pseudomonadati > Pseudomonadota > Alphaproteobacteria > Hyphomicrobiales > Methylobacteriaceae > Methylobacterium > Methylobacterium sp. GC_Met_2. Next base: position 129,390 of record NZ_JALNUM010000004.1, on the reverse strand, counting down.
TACTCGGAAGCAAAACGTCGACTGGATATAGCCATGCTTGAGCGAGCCAAAGAGGTCACTGGCTACCCTAGTCTCAAAATTGCACCGTGGCGCCTACACGACCTTCGCCGAACGGCTGCTTCTGGCATGGCTAGGCTCGGTATTGGACTTCCAACTATTGAAAAGGTCTTAAACCACGTGAGTGGCTCGTTCGGTGGTATCGTCGGAGTGTATCAACGACATGAATTCAAAACTGAAAAAGCATCCGCGCTGAATGTGTGGAACGAACACATCATCGCTCTGATCAATGTCTCTAATTCATCCCCTCATCCGCCCTCCTCAGAGCTTATCAACGCCGAGAGCCGGATCGCCAATGCAGCTGAAGAGCACCGGGCAGCCGGGCGCTGATCTATTCGCGTGAACGCACTGGTATTGCAGTAGCCGACCGTAAGCGGCTTAGAGTCTATCTCGGTAGGGATTGTTGAGCGGCGATGATGCCACAGGCGAAGTGGACGAGCGCGCGGTAGTTCTCGGGCTTCCTGGGCCAGCGGATGAGGATGCCGCGGAAGCGGTTGAGCCGGGCATGGGTGCGCTCGACGACCCAGCGCCGGGCCTTGGCACCGCGATGGCTTTTGGCCTGGATCTCCTCGCCCCGGCGACGCAGGTGGAGGTTGAAGCCGCGCTCCTCGGCCAAGGCGCGGGGGGCGGCGTAATCGTAGCCCTTGTCGAGGCAGAGGTGCTGCGGCGCCCGCTTGGTCGGCTTGGGCCGGGCGACGGGCACGGCGTCCAGAGTTTCGCCCATCAGGAGATGGTCGTTGACGTTGGCGCCCGCGATGGCCACGCCGATGGTTCGAGGACGAGGCGCAGATCCCGGTGGCGGTGAGTGCGTTCCACTGGCACCCTGTGCACAGCACGAACAGAATCGCGTCCGTCGCCCTGCGATCGGGCGTGAGCGGGTTATGGCAATCCAGTGAGTGCGGCGGATGCGGGAGCAGCAACGCTTCCATCCGCGCTGACAGATCGTCGGGCAGACGATAGCCGTCGGCCAGAACCGACGGCTTGCTCAGACGGCGCCTGCGAGGTTCGCTCATCCAAGCAAGATAGGACAAACCCTCTCAGCGTCTACCGAGATAGGTTCTTAGGCACGGAGCGAACTATGAAAAATTACAGCGACCCTGAGGAAGCCTGGCTTGCAGATGCCGAGTTTTGGCATGCTCAGATGGGTGAGATGCCGCCGAAGCCGGATTGGTACGAGCGCAGCCTCGAGCCTTGGGTCCGTTGGACAAATTGGATCTTAGATCAAGGTGGCCAGCCCGACTTAGAACCCAGAATTGATTCAAGCTATTTTGAATTCGAAGAGTCGCAAAGGCATTTTAGAGCGCAGCAGATTGAGGAACGTGCATGGCTTATCGAAATCGATCAACTTCGAAGGAAGTACCCACGCCTTTCCCCACGCCTACATGTTCGTGAAAGCTCTCGTGCGCGGGGGCGTCCTAGAAAATGGTCGAGCAGCAGCAATAAAGATTCCGCCAAAACAATAGCAGCGAATGAGCAAGATATTAATATAAGTTTGGCGGTTCGAGACTCAATTTTTATTCGCGCGCTTTATCGACAGTACTTTGGCAAAAGGAATCGACCGAAAGACCTGCCGCCTTTCCCAGAAGATATAGCTGCGGCACGCTGGAACGTTGGCGCTGAGATGGTTAGCGAAAGGAAACGTCGGGAAGGTTCAAAACCGCGAAAAAAATAGCGGGCATTTTTACGTGTAGTATGGGGATACTGCTCCCGTTACCAATCTGCTGCACAAGTTAAAACGGAGCAGATCAAGTGAAAATTACTAAAGAACTCGGTTGCGAACAAGATCTATGGCTTCCCGGGCCCCAAGTCGATAGACGCTACGGCATCAGCGCGATGTCCCGGTGGAGGTGGGCGCATGATCCAGAGCTGGGCTTTCCGGCGCCGGTTCGAATTCGTCGGCGCACATTCTGGCGCCTCGCCGACCTGATCGCCTGGGAAAAACGAATGGCAATTCGTGCCTCCAAGAAGATGGAGGCAGCGTAATGGCTAAGGTACCGATCAAGTCAAACCGCTATAATGTTGAGCAAGTTGAACGCGCGTCTTCAGTTGCATCGAATTACAGCTCACGCTGCAGGTGTGAACCGTATGAACATGTAGGCATAACCGGTCACGTGAGTCTTATGTGTGTTGTAACGGACCATGGGCCGGATGATTTTTGTCATGCCCTTCAGATCTATGCAGATGAGTCTATGGAGCCAAACGCTGATAAGCTCACGCCGCAAAGGAAGCAGAATTGTAGAATAAAATGCAAATTCTGGAGTAAGCTGCAATGAATATTTTAGGCTTTCAGCCCAGATCTGATGACACCAACTCAGACGCGATTTTATCAGCTGTGAATCTCGCATCTAACGGTGAGACTTTCTCGTGCGCTCAGTCTTTGAAAAAGCTAGGGCTTCAACTGGTCCGCTTAAAGCCCGGCACGAAGGAGCCGTTCAGCAAGGCTTGGCAAAACAGCAATCCCCCTGCCACGGATTTTTTTCAGACGGCAGGCCTCGGGGTTCAACTCGGAACGAAGTCTAACGGGCTTGTCGATATCGACCTTGACTGCCCTGAAGCTCGCTTACTAGCTCCACACTTATTCCAGGGGTTGGTGGCGTTTCGTCGCCAGAGCTTGCCACGAGAAGCACCGGGTCACCTACTTTGCCGCTGCATTGATGTACCTGCAGACGCACAAAAGGTTTTACCGTTCGGATTTAGAGGCACAGCTGAGGAGCAAGCTGCCAAGATCTTAAGTTTTTCGAAATCAGTGGTGCTGGAACTCCGGGCTGGCCGGGGATATGCTGTATTTCCGCCGTCCCTTATACCAGTAAAAGATGCTGATGGCAAATCTATAGGCCTAGAAAAACTCGTGTGGAATGATGGGGGGCCACCACAAGAAATACCAATGTTAAGCTGGGATAAAATCCGGCATTATGCTGGATTGCTCGCATTTTTGTCCGTCGCACTCCACCTATACCCGCGAGAAACTGGGGGGCGCGATGATTATTGCTTTAGGCTTAGCGGAGCGCTGCTGGATATTGGCATCAATGCTGAGCACGCTAGTCGTATAATTGGTACCCTCGCTAATTTATCAGGGGATGAAGAAGCTGACGTCCGTATGGAGAAGGCTGGTCGGGCAGCGGAACGTAAAATGCAAAATAAACCAGTCTCAACTCTTCGTAGCTTCATAAGTTATATTGGCCTAGAAGCCTGCGAACACCGAGTTCGCGATTGGCTAAATTTGGAAAAGTTGAAAAGACCCGAACAATCAGATGTGCCCGCTGACGCCATTTCAATCGACTCGCACGAGCTTCATGAAAAAGTTCTTCAGGTCAACAAAATTCTTCAAGTGAAATCCAAGAACGTTTACAAAAGAGGTGGGCAACTTGTCCGGGTTTACACGCTAGAGAAGCCTGAACGTTTTGCTAAGAAGGTAAGCGGTGGGGGGCAAGTGCTCCATCTTCGTCCAGCCGGCCTTTTCGAAATTCGTGAAGCAACGCCGGGATGGATGGCGATCGAGGCAAGCCGGGTCGGCGGTAAGTTCTGTAAACGGAACCGTCTCGTTGAGCCTCCGACAGAGTTGTTCCAGCGTTTGCGCGATTATGCAGACTCCCTTGATCTTCCTGATCTCCGCGGGATCACTATGACGCCGACGCTTACATGCGATCGACCGGGATACGATGCCGACACTGGCATGTTCCACGCCTACCCAGAGGGACTCTTTCCTCCCGGCTCACCGGAGCCCACGCGTTCTGACGCGGAGGCGGCCATTCAGCGGCTCGGCAAGCCGCTGCGGGGATTTCCTTTTCTCGATGCCGCGTCTAGATCTGTCGCAATTTCCGCGATCATTTCAGCCGTGCTGCGAGCAGATCTGCCTGGGGTTCCCATTCATCTAATCGACGCTCCCAGTGCGGGTACCGGAAAGACGTTAATGGCTAAGCTAGTCGGCATCGTTGCGACGGGCGTTCTTCCTACCATACTGACTTACACGGGTGATGAAGAAGAAGACCGAAAACAGCTTTCAGTCGCCTTGATGGCTGGGGCACCTGTCATCTTATTCGACAACATTAGCAAGCCGCTTCGAGGCGACTTTCTTGCAGGTGTGATCACTTCGCCCGAATTCGATATACGTATTCTTGGCAGATCGGAAAATGTGAAGATTGACACCCGTTCGTTAATATTGGGATCGGGCAATAACACCATTGTTCAGGGAGATTTAGGTCGCCGTACAGTGAGATGCAGACTTGATGCAAATGTTGAGCGTCCAGAGGAACGAGAATTTGACTTCGATCCACTTGACGAAGTTCTCGAGTTGCGGCCGCAGCTTGTGATAGATGCGTTGACGATTGTGCGAGCTTATCTTCGAGCCAACCGCCCAACACCTATGATCCCACTCGGCAGCTTCGAAGTATGGAGCCGCTCAGTTCGCGAGCCTTTGATTTGGCTTGGACTAGCAGATCCGGCGGGAACTCGGCTGGCATTTGAGGATTTTGATCCGGAGCGTGAAGTGAAGACTAAATTGGTTCAGGCGCTGTTTGCAGGCTTTGGCTGCGATCGCTGGTTTAAACTTGCGGAAATTGATCAAGCAAGCACCTCTGATTTGGCGTTTGCCAAAGAAGCGATTACAGCACTACTTTACGAGGGTAGGTGGGGTACGAGACAGCTTGGAAAGCTCCTAAGCCGACATCGCGACGGTCCTTTACTCGGCGTTTCGATCCGGACCAGGATGGATCGACATGCAAGCGTCATGGAATACAAACTCGACGGCGAACCTTCTTCTGAGCTGCTTAAAATAGCATCTTCGACAACAGAAAACGCCGAGGAGCATATCCCATTTTGACACCACACGTTCGATAGGCACTCCGACTTCTGGTCAGTCCGGTGAATGTCGAATCCCCGCGACGGTTGATCCCTGCCCGGCCGGGCAGTGGTTGCATAGAATTGCCTCAGACAGTGTGAGTTTCTCGATCGCGGCCAAGCTTGCTTGCTGAACCCCCCCGGCCGACGCCCGGGGGGTTGCGATAACGGGTTCGAATGATCCGTTCGGGGACCTGCCGGCCCGGGCTATCTTGGGCTTTGCCAAGCAGGTCGGCTTTGCCGCGTTTGCGGCCTGGGTGAAGGCGCGTGTGGGCCATCCTGGTTAGGCCCAGAACACGCCGCAGCTGCTGCTGGCTTTGACGGCGAAAGCGATCGGCGATGGAGTCGGCAGCGTTCGGGAGATCGCCCGGCTGTGCGCGAGCGTCCCGGCCTATCGCTGGCTGTGCGGGGGCGTGAGCCTCAACCAACACGCCCTGTCGGACTTCCGCACCGACGAGACTCTTTGCCTGGACAATCTGCTCGCCCGGCCCGCGGCGAGCCTTTTGGCGGCCGGGCTGATCGACCGCGACGAGGTCGCCCAGGACGAGGTCCGGGCCGATGCCGGGGCCGCCTCGTTCCGGCGGCGTCCGACCCTGGAGCGCGAACTCGATAAGGCGCGTGTGGCCCTGACCCGGCTCGATCGGGACGAGGCCGAGGATCCCGGTGCCACGGGCCGGAGGCGAGCGTTGCGGCAGGCGGCGCTGTAGGCGAGTGCCGCCCAGGATCGCCTGGCACTAGAGCCGTGTCCGGCTGGGTTGAATCGTTGGGGGTAGCAGGCAGTCTGCGGATCTGATTCGATGTTGGGCTTTCCGAGGAGGTCGGGATGCCGTCAGCGCTATCGATGGATCTGCGAGAACGCGTGATCGCGGCGATCGAGGCGGGAGCTTCGCGCCGACAGGCGGCCAAGCGCTTCGGGGTCGGCCCATCCAGCGCGATCCGCTGGCATGAACGCTTCCAGGCGGAGGGCGCGATCGCACCCCGGCCCTCGTGCGGGCAGCGACCCGCACCGGCCATCGAAGCGCACGCTGAGCGGATCCTTCAGGTCGATCGGGAGCAGCCGCAGGCCTTCCTGCACGAGGTGCGTGATATCCTGGCCGAGCAGGGTGTCCGCACGAGCATCAGCGGGCTGTGGCGGTTCTTCGCCCGGCATCGGATCACCCGTAAAAAGGGGCTGTCTACGCGGCCGAGCAGGAGCGTCCGGACGTGAGAGCCGCACGGGAGGCGTGGTTCGAGGGTCAACTCGACCTCGACCCCGATGCCGTCGTCTTCATCGACGAGACGGCGACCGCCACGAACATGGCCCGCACCTACGGTCGGGCTCCACGCGGCGAGCGCTGCCGGCTCCTCGTGCCCCAGGGCCATTACAAGACCACCACCGTCACCGCCGCCCTGCGCACCAGCGGCTTGGTCGCCACCACCCTGTTCGACGGGGCCACCAACGGCGCGCGCTTCCGCGCCTACGTCACCGACACCCTGGTCCCGGTGCTGAAGCTGGGTGACACCGTCATCCTCGACAACCTGCAATCCCACAAAGTCGTCGGCGTGCGCGAAGCCATCGAGGCGGCCGGCGCGCGGCTCCTCTACCTCCCGGCCTACTCGCCCGACTTCAACCCGATCGAGCAGGCCTTCTCAAAGCTTAAGGCGCTGCTGCGCACCGCCGCTGCCCGAACCGTCCCAGACCTTTGGGCAGCCATCGCCCGGGCCTTCGCAGCCTTCACTCCAGCGGAATGCCGCAACTACATCGCCGCCGCCGGATACGACGCTTATGACCCAACCTAAACGACAACAGCTCTAGTCGAGAAAGCCCTGGCGGCGCTGGCTAAGGTCGAGGCGTTCCGGGCCAAGCGGGCGCAGACCAACGCCAAGGCGAGCGCCAAGCAGAAAGAACCGCGCGCCTCGACCACCGACCTGCAGGCCTGGGTGATGAAGATGGCCGCGGGGCTGGCCGCGACCTACGGGCGCCGGCCCGCGCGTTACCTGATCGACGGCGGCTTCCAGGCCGCGGACGATATCGAGGCGGCCCATGCCCGCGGCACCGCGGTGTATTGCCCGCCGGCCGGGGCAAGGCCGGGAGCGATCCCCACCGGATCCGCCCGGGGACGGTCCCGGCGTCGCCGCCTGGCGCAGCCGCATGGCGGACGAGCCGGCCAAGGTGATCTACCGACGCCGCGGACGCTGCGAGCTGGTCCATGCCCGCCTGCGCAACCTCGGTCTCGACCGGCCGCTAGCGCGCGGCCTGCGCAAGCTCGCGCATGAGATGACCGGCTTTGCCCTGGCGATGAACATCCTCACCGCGCACAGATTGCGCAGAGCGGCCCTCGCATGAGGGGCGGGCCGCCTCACCCGGAGGCGACGCCCGAGCACGATCGGGGCCCAGCACGACCGCGCGGTTACACGCACCAGCGCGAGGCGGCCTCACGGCGCCCGCATATCCCCCGAAGGCCGTTCAACTTACAGCCTCCGAGGTCCTCGAAGGAAGATCAGCCGCCCCGCTGCGGGTGCCTGCACGATCGCGTTCCCGTAGGCCCGGCAAGCATAGCATGGGCGGCGGAGCCCCAGCACGCAGAACTGCGCTGGCACGACGTCAAGGCGCTCGGACACGTCCTCGCCAATCTGGTGCAGGGCACCCGAGCAGCATGGGCAGACGGTGCTGTCTACGTCGACGAGGGTCTCGATCCGCGGCAGGTGGGCAGGGAGAGCGCTGCGGTTGGTGCGCCGTTTGCTGACCCTGCTGGACTTCCTGGCGGGATCGAACTCTTATCAATTCAGTCCAAATTGATCTTGAGGTGGCGCCTACAGCAAATGTGGAGCCGGCAGCCCTATGCAGAGGTTCCGGCTGCCAGCGCATGAGCCCATTAGTCCGCAATCGGCGGGCTGGCATCGTCCGGAACCTCTCGTGGCGCCGGCTTGGGTTTGCGTGCCGGCTTGACGGGCTGGATGGCCTTGGCCTGCGGAGCTGGCGACGGCGGCGCGATGGCCGGTCGCTGCGGTGGCATCGGCGGCCGGTCGATCTGAGTTTTCCGCGGGGCGCCGGAGGGCGCAGCATCGGACGATTCCGCCCCGACATCCGCGCCCGTCCGGGCGGGCGGTGCGGCGGTCGCGGCCCGGTGCGGCCGCGTCGGACGCGGGAGACCCGCGCCGGCGGGTGGGATCGCCGGCACGGATGTGACCGCCCCTGCCGGACCGGTGACGGCGTTCTGCGGGACGACCGGGCATTGCTCGCTGCAATTGCTGACCACCGCCTCCACGGCCTTGCCGTCGATCGACGCGGAAACGATGCAGCGGGCGGGATGTAGACCAGTTCGTACTGGAACTTGCCCTTGTCGTCCGATTCCGTGCGGAACTTATCCTCCAGCACCACCGGCATGTGCGGCTTTTCGGTGGTCCCGACGATGTAGAGCCGGCCCGTGGCGATCGCCGCCAGGGTGATCTCCGGCGCCGCCCAGGCAGGCCCACAAGCCACCAGGGCACCGGCCCCGGCGACGATCGAGACGATACGAACCAACCGACACATCTCCGCGTTCAGCCCCCAAAATGCGAGGACTAGACTATCTACCAGCGGAGATAGTTCCAAGGCTCAGGGGGGATGGCGCCCTCAGGGAACGAGCCTACCACCTCTGGGTATCCCGGGTGGGGCTGATCGTTACCCCCGAGACGGTTGCCACAAGCGACCCCAACAGCGGGGTTTGCTGGTTTTGCAGGGTTTAATAGATGGGCTCCAAGTTTCTAAATCCTGTAAATTGTTGTTGTTTGACAACAACGGCTCAACGGGATTTGTAAATGGGCGGCACAAAGACAACGCGGCAAAACCAGGCAAACCCGCTTGTGTTTGTTCAGATATTGATTTAGAGCAGCCACGCTGCATCTATCTTTCATGAGTCCAATACGGCTTTGGTTGTCGGCGGTGAAGAATGAGATCGAGCGCATCGCACGCACGAAACATTTTTCGGATAAATAATACAATTAGAAAACATTGCTTGAGCGAAGCGGCGCTCCATGTGTTCGTCAAAAAGCAAAGCTATTGAAATAAATCAGCGGCTGACCGCAGCGTCTATCATGAAATAATTTTCCGATATGCTTTGATGATATTTCAAGTCCCTTAATATTTGCCGATTTGGCTGGCTTATCATTTGGTAAATTTAGGTAAGTCGAAAGTGAACTCCCCGTTGCCGTCTCGACTTCGCTGAGAGTCGTTATGTCGGGCATCATCGTGGCACGCTCGAGCTTAGATATGCTGCCCGCGTGCGGTGGTGGCCCTAAGGGCAGTGTAACGGTCAGAGATCCACCCCCCGGCCAGTGGCCCTCCGTCATCTCTCAAATCACGATGGCGTCGCGCGTCGGCTAGGCCATGGGCACGATGGCTTGTGTTCGGTGGAACACTAAGTGGAGTGTGTTCGAGCTCTCGATTTGAAGTGCACCTTGTTTGACCGGACAGGCGACGGGGCAGGTTCATCACCTCGCCCTAGCTGAGCGTGAAACCGAACAGGTCGGAGACCGCTGCTTGAAACCGTTCGTACGAGAGTGCCTGAGAGGCCTTGATGTACGTCGCCACCGCATGCAACTGAGACCGAACGGCCTACCCCGCGCTGCCTCGGTCGCAGGCACGATCACGCGCGTCCGGAAGCTCGGGCAACATACGGTAAGCAACCCGTGCTTCGCCACGACCGGCGCCACCGCGGGCGGTTCGATTTGCTCAGAGACGCTGACGAGCCGAGTCGGAAGAGCGACCTGCAGGTTGCCGCCGCAGCGCAAGTAAGCCTCAGGACGGTGCTCAAAAATCCTATAGGGAAATGGCGCTCAGCACTCCGCTATGGTCGTCGTGCCCCTGCTTGGCGCTGCCAGGCTTGGAATGCTCGCGCTGCTCCTTACGATCCCTGGCAGGCAGCTTGCAATGGATGAGCACTGCCGCAAGCATGAACCCCAGTTTGATCATATAGCTGCTAATTCAGGCAAGGCAGCGAAATGTCAACTCACACCAGTTTTGCCCAACGGATCGCGATGCCAAGTTTTGGCTGCGCGACACTAAAATTGAGCTTTCGATGCTATATACGACTACGTTCTAGTGATATATTAGGCGAGGTTGTTGCGCAAGGTCACGACAATTTGATATTAGCCATAAATTGCGGGTAGCGTATATAGAGTGCCGTCACGCTTCGGTTGTAGAAGAGGTATGCTTATGGACCCCATTGAAACTATTTCTATCAGTTTGGCGCTAGGCGCCGGCGCATTGGCGAGCAAAGAGTTAATAAGTCTTGCAGTAAAAGATGCGTACTCGTCGCTAAAGGATGCACTTAGAGGTAGGCGTATGTCATTTTCATTTGAACGGCTTGAACAAAAGCCAGGTTCGGCAGACCTGCGAGGTGAACTCGAAAATGAGCTTCGCAAAAATGAAGCAGAAAACGATACAAATTTATTGGACAAGTCGCGCAATCTTATTGAGTTGATATTGAAAGATGCGCCGGAAGCGGCGCGAGTAGTTGGTGTGAAATTGAGCGATATCTCTTCGACAAACGCTCGGCTGCGGAACATTGTTTCCGCTGGAGATGGCGTGTCTATCGAACGAAGTAAATTCCAGGGGGATATAGAGATTGATGGCGTGCGCGCAGGCGTGCCAACGACCAAACACAAAAACTAATGCTCAGAAAATGAATAAAATTGGCGTGAATCTCCGCGATGTTGTCGCGAGAACAATAAACATAAGCGACGTGAGGGTCGGCTCGGACGCAGACGAGATTGTCAGTACACTACTGGAGATCCTCGACTCTCGTGGCGCGCTCAACAACTTCGAAACAGCTGGTCTTCAGCGCCAAACTATCATTAGATTGGCCAAAAATCTTAGGCGAGATGTCCACGATTTTGCGCAAGCAATACAAGAACTAGAATGGGCAGTCAGCATAGCGCTTGACCTTATATCGAAAGGGGAAAAAGGCGCAAGCGATGACGAGTTTGTCAATTCAGTTTCCGCGCAGGTGGCACTCAGAATCCGAGGGAACGATTTGGAAGGAGGTGCAGCGATTATTGAAACGGCTCTCGAACAGTTAGAGGCGCGGCACCATAAATCGCAGTTGGTTTTGATAGAAGAATTGATCAAAATTCATATGGTAAATCGCGATGCGTTCAAGGTCGCAGAAAATATAAGGCGAATTGTTTCGATTGATTGTCTTGGCGGTCGTCCAGAATATACCGAAGATTACAAAGTTCGGCTTGACAAATTAATGCGCGATGGAACAGTCGGGGGTTCAAATCTTTCACTTCTAGTCGCAGTTGAATTAAACAAGAAAATGCTTTCTGTTGCGGAGACGGATGACGAGCGCGCGAACGCTTTGAATGGCCTAGGAATATCGTTCAGACAACTTGGCGAACGCGATATTGAAATCACTCGGTTGGTGCGGTCCATCGAGATATTCGATGAGTGTCTGTCTTTATGTTCGCGTGAGCGCTCTCCAAATTGGCTGGCGTTGACATACCATAATATTGGTGTTGCATTACGGGCGCTCGGCGACAGAGAAACAAAGGTCGAGCTTGTAAAACGCGCGATAGGGTCATTTAATGCTGCCTTAGAAATTTGGAATTCGACATCCGACCGCTTGAACTGGACTTCCACCCAGAATAGCCTTGGCGTAGCATTGTCTATAATGGCTCGAATGGAAAGTAACCCAGTTTATTTGGAAATGTCGATTAAAGCTTTCAATTTTGCTCTTGAACGTTGGTCTCGTAAAGATACACCTAATGATTGGGCGCTTGCGAAAAGCAATATTGCGTCAACGCACCTCGATATAGCCAAGCTTACTAAAGAGATCCGTCATTTTATTGCGTCTGTTAATGCCTGTCGCGCAGCTATACTTGTTTATAATCGCGAAGAGCGCCCTTTAAGCTGGGCCACCACACAACATAATCTTGGTATATCTCTTCTGAATATCTATGGCGATCAGGATAGGGCTTCTCTTCTAAATCAAGCGATCGCTGCTTTTGAGGCCGCCCTGCAAGAGCGGACCCGTGAGCGCAGCCCTCTCTCCTGGATATTTACGCAGTGCAGCCTTGCCGATGCTCTCATTGAGCTAGGTAATCTAGAAAAGAAACATGACGTTATAATCAGGGCTACAAAATTATATGAAACGACGCTTGATTTAGAAAAAATTCCGTCCACTGAAATAAACTGGGCTGATATTCATCATAAATTGGGATTGGCCTTGCTGGGCCTCAGCGACGAGAAAAATGACTTAGATATACTTAGACAAGCGGCAGACCACCTTGAATCTGCTGCATTGCGACGTAATCCGCAGGACAATTCTTGGGGCATGATTCATCATGATATCGGGCGCGCACAGCTTTCACTTGGGAGAATTTCGGGGAGTACTCAGCGGCTGGAACGGGCCGTAGATGTTTTGGGTCTTGCTGTTGACGCGCGAGCACATGATCCAGCGCTTTGGGCATTGAGCCAACATAACCTCGGTTGCGCGCTCCTGGCATTAGGCGAACTGCAAAATGAGACGACATGGCTGAAACGAGCGTTTGAAACATTCACCTCGCTACTTCAGGTGTGGACATACGAAAGCGAACCCAAGCTTTGGGGCGCCACCCAGCATAGAATTGGTGTGGTACTCCGCTTGCAAGGCGAGGTAGAGGACGATGTCGAGGCATTAAGGGGTGGTGCAGAGGCGTTCTTACTCGCTTTGAAAGTTAGAACACGAGATCAAGATGGAACTGGTTGGGCAACGACACAGAATAGCTTGGGAGTAATTTTATTGAAGCTCTCGGAGCGCGAGGGCGATGTCGGGCAATTAGAGCGCTCAATCGAAGCTTTTAACGCCGCGCTCCAGGTTTGGACGCGCGATCGCAACGGCCAGGATTGGTTGCGCGCTCAGGTCCATAGAGGGGTTGCGACCGAGCTGCTTGGGCGGCGGAAGAATGGCACTAAGCTGCTGAATGACGCCATCAAAATCCTGGACTGCTGCATATCTAGCATGAAGGATATGAATTGGGCTAATTGGCTTGAGCCTGTCCAAGAACTGAGAGATAAAGCGATTGAGGAGGTTGAGAAGCGTTCGAGATCCGATGTAGCTAATGACAACGGCTGAATGCCGATTTTAGATTGGCTAGCAGAACCGTTTGATCTCGTTGAGGGTGATGGGGCTTGCAGCGAGGCTGGTGATGACCTCGTAGATGTCGCTGCGCCGCTTGTAGCGGAATGGCAGGCGGCGGAAGTGATTGAACCAAGCATGAGTGCGCTCGGCGACCCAGCAGTGACGCCCGAGCCGCTCGCTGCTCTCGATGCCTTTGAGCGCGATGCGCAGCTTGATCCCACGGGCCCGGCACTTTCGACGTCGGGACTTGGTATCATAGGCCTTATCGGTGTACCGCGCGCGTCGGTGACGAGGTGGCGCTTCGTGCCCGGCTTGCCCCGGCCCGTCGGATTCGGGCCGGTGGGAGAGCTTCTTTTTTCGCCGGGACCGACGCGCTGTCCGGGCAAACCCGGTTTTAGTCGATGTCACCGGTTGCGTGCACGTGCTTCAGCAAGACCTGATGCAGGCGCACCCACACCCCCACCTCCTGCCAGTAGCGTAGGCACCACCAGCAACTCATCTCGCAGCCGCGGCCCATCTCAGCCGGCAGCATATCCCAGGATAGGCCTGAGCGCAGCCTGAACAAGAAGCAGGTCAGCGCCGCACGGTTCTCGATCGGACGGTGTCTGCCCTTCCGGTGTGGCCAAGGCGCCAGAATGAGCGGGGCGATCGCGACCCCGAGATCACCGGGCAGAAGCAGGCGTGCCATACAAACCAACGCCGGCCCAGACAATCCGTGGCCGTTCGGTTAGACACTCTTATCTATCAGCGTGTCTACCGGTGACAGCTTGCGCGCCCTCGTCGCCTCATTGGTAGCAACTCTAAGCCGATGCCACCACCATAGCGTGCCAGCATCTAATTTGTAATGACGTGCTGGGCTCGAAAATTATCTATCTTTCGCGGCTATTTGTCAGGACGATTTTTTTGAAGTTCAGCAGCTCACGTAACGCGAGCGTAACGTGTGCACCTAGAAGTCCACGGCTCGCTATCGGACCATCCCGGTCCGGGTTTCGCCCAGCTCGTTCCGAGCGTTGCCTTCTATCCCCGAAGTATACGTCGGCATAGCCGGGTGCGCCTCGCGCTGGGGCCGGCTGCGCATTAGTAAGGATGAGCAGGCGCCGCAATAGCAAGGTGTCTCCGCGGCCAGCGCTTAAAAGGCCGGCGCAAGAGGCGACGACCTCCTTTTTTCAACTGAGGTTACCTTTTCGCAACTTGCGGTCTCGACCTTTCCTCGGCACCATCGTTTTCAGAAACGTTAGATTGTCTGAGCGGGGGACGATGACGGGATCGACACGGCGGGCGGAGAGCCGTCTCTCGCCCACCTTTCTCGCGAACTTTCTAGGCTGTTCTGCCTCTGCCGCCTGGACGCTGGAGCGCCGGCGGGGTCTGCGTGAGGCGGCGATCCACACGGTCGACCCTCAGGCCGCGCTTATCCAGCGAAAAGGTCAAGAACACGAGGCGGGCTGCACCGCGGCGCTGGCCCGCGATCATGGCACTCCCATCGTGATATCGTCCGGTTCGCTTGAAAGCCGGATGGCAGAAACCGACCGGGCGATGAATGACGGCGCGCGGCTGATCACGCAGGCGGCCCTCGCAGATCGCCATTGGATCGGTTACGCCGACTACCTCATACGCGTCGAACAGCCCTGTCAGCGCTGGTCATGGTCATACGAACCGTGGGACGCCAAGTTAGCGCATCACGCTAAACCCGAACACCTAATGCAGATCGCGCTATATGGCGATCTTCTTGAGAAGTTGCAGGGGCGCGCCGCTGAGTTTGGCGCTTTGATGCTCGGTAGCCGCGATCCAGCGACGCCTTACGTCATCGAGCGCTTTCGTCTCTCCGAGGTTCGCCATTATGTCCGCCGGGCGGCCGCCCGCCTGGAACAGTTTGCGGAGGACCTGCCCACCGGCCTGCTGCCCGAACCCTGCGCCTATTGCGGCAAATGCGACTGGTCGCCGACCTGCGAGACCGCTTGGGACGCGGCCGATCACCTAAGCCGGGTCGCCGACATCACACGGCGGCAGCGTCAGCACCTGCTGACGGCCGACGTTTCCACCGCGTCCTTGCTGAGCGCCTATGCCGAGCTACGCGTTGCGGGCGTAGGCACCGAAACCCTCGCGCGCCTAGTCCAGCAGGCCCGGCTGCAGAAGCAGAGCCAGGCGGAAGACCGCGGCATCTATGAGTTGTTGCCACCCCTTGCCGGCCGAGGGCTGGCGCGCCTGCCCCCGCCCGACCTCGGCGATCTCTTCTTCGACTTCGAAGGCGACCCGATGCATCCGGGCGGTCTCGAATATCTCTGCGGCATCCTCTGGCAGGCTAGACCAGGTGACACCGACGGCGAACCGGTGCCCGGGCACCCCAAACTCCGCTTCCTCGCGATCTGGGCACATGACCGCGCGCAGGAGAAGATCGCCCTCACAGAGCTCATGACGTTTCTCACGCGCCGTCTTGCCGCCGCGCCCAAGGCCCATCTCTATCACTACGCCCCGTACGAGAAGACAGCTCTGCGGCGGCTGGCTTCGATGCATGCCGTCGCCGAAGAGTCCGTAGACAATCTTTTGCGCGGGGAGCGCATGGTCGACCTCTACCGAGTAGTGCGTGACGGTGTGCGCGTGGGCGAAGCAAGCTACTCGATCAAAAGCCTAGAGCGCTTCTACATGCCGAAGCGCACCACCGAGGTCATTTCCGGCGGGGACAGCCTCGTCATCTACGACCACTGGCAACAGACCGGTGACCCACGCAGTCTGGAGGCCATCCGCGACTACAACCGCGACGATTGCCACTCTACGATGCTGCTGCGGAACTGGCTTGCACAATTAGCGACCGAGGGTGGCATCCCGAGTGCTCCGATAGCGGCCGAGGTGGAAAATGCTGAGGATCGCGACAAGCGAGTGAACCGCGAGGCGCGCGAGCAGACGCAAGCTGAGCTGGAAACGTCCATCGCCGGGGATGCCGCGGTGCCGGACTTTGCAGCCCGGCAGCTCATGGCAGACCTCGTGGGATTCCACCGCCGCGAGGCCAAGCCGGCCTGGTGGTCCTTCTTCGATCGTCAGGAGCGCAGCGTCGAGGACCTGCAGGACGACGAAGAGTGCCTCGGTGGCTGCATCCGCGACGGCGAGGACTGGATCGGCGCCGACAAGCGCAGCCTTACGTTCCGCTTCCGCTACCCCGAGCAGGAGACCAAGCTGCGCGAAGGCATGGCTGTGCATCTCGCAGCGACGGGTGAAGCCGCCGGCACCATCCTCACCATAGATGAAGCGACGCGCTGCGTCGTTGTCAAGCGGGGCGCCAAAGCCGGTCCTTTGCCAGAGGTTGGCTGCCTCATCCCGGGTGGACCGATCAGCACCGACGTGCTGCGCGATGCGGTCTGGCGGGTCGCCCGAGGCCTTGCCGAGGATAGCAGCGTCTTCCCGCATATCGCCGCCCTTCTCCGCCGCGAACCGCCCCACTTTTCTGGGCGGGAACCAGGCCTGCCGGTCATCACCCTAGCGGCCCGTGACGACCCGCGCCGCCTTCTGGAGGAGGCCATCTCGGCCGTGCGCAGCCTCGACCGATCCTGGCTGGTCATCCAGGGGCCGCCGGGCGCCGGAAAGACCTACACGACCTCGCATCTCATCGCGGCGCTGGTCAAAGACGGCAAGACCGTCGGCATTGCATCTAACAGCCATAAGGCGATCGATAACGTCCTCTACGCCGTTGAGACACGCCTAACCGAGGCCGGCCGGCGGTCCGCCATCTGCGGGCAGAAGAAGGACGGTGACGGCGACGCCTATGAGGGCGCCGGCTTTATCCAAAGCGTGACGGATAATAAGAAGATCGACCCGGCTATGCCCATCCTAGCCGGCACGGCCTGGCTCTTCGCCCGAGAGGAGTTGCAGGCCAGCCGCGACGTACTCTTCATCGATGAGGCCGGACAAGTCTCGCTCGGCAATCTCGTTGCCATGGCGCAATCAGCGAGGTCGGTCGTCCTCATCGGCGATCAGATGCAGCTGGCGCAGCCGATCCAGGGCGCGCATCCCCGCGACAGCGGTCTCTCCGCGCTCAACTACCTGCTTGAGGGACATGCGGTGGTGCCGCCGGAGCGCGGCATCTTCCTCTCCCAGACTTGGCGCATGCACCCCGATCTCTGCCGCTTCGTCTCCGCCGCTGTCTATGATGGACAGCTCCAATCGGAAGCCGGTTGCGCCGTGCAGCGGCTGGTCCTGAACGAAATTGCGCACCCGGCTCTCAAACCCACCGGTCTCGCCTTCCATCCCGTCACGCATACCGGCTGCCGGCAAAAGTCTGAAGAGGAAGCCACGGAGACGGCTGCGCTCTTCACCAGCCTCCTCAAGCAGCGAGTCATCTGTCGCAATGGGGAAGAGCGTCAGCTTGAGCTACACGATATTCTCGTCGTCGCGCCTTACAACATGCAGGTCAATCTCCTGCGCGCCCGGCTACCCGGCGGTGCTCGAGTCGGCACCGTCGATCGCTTCCAGGGGCAGGAAGCGGAAGTTGTGCTGGTGTCAATGGCGACGTCTGGCGCCGAGGACATGCCGCGCGACGCCGCATTCCTGCTCTCTCGTAACCGCTTCAACGTTGCGATCAGCAGGGCGCGCTGCCTCGCAGTGCTTATCGCCTCGCCTGGCCTGCTCGATCTCGTTGCCCGCAGCGTCGAGGAGATGCGCCTGGCAAATGTCTTTTGCTGGGCGGAAGCCTACGCCGCTAGCAGCCATTCATTTTACGAGGCAAATATTTGTGATTAGACAATTTTCGGTCTCGGCTTAGTCGGACTTGCGCAGTTCACGCGGCGGTTTGAAGCTGATTCACTGGGCGCTCCAGATGAAAGGCAAGGCATGGGCCGACCCTACAGTCAGGGCCTCAGCGAACGCGCAATCGACGCGGCCGGGACGACGTCGCGTCGACAGGCGGCCGCGCGCTTCGGTGTAGACGTAGCCACGGCGATCCGCTGTGTGGCACACTTACGGCGACCGGGACAATGGCAGCTTGTTCGCAGGGTCCAGCTCGCCGCTCCAAGTTCGACTCACACGAGGCATTTCTACGGGGCTCGATCGCCAAGCGGGACGACATGACCCTGGAGGAGATGCGCGCTCGCCTGAAGGACGAGCGCGATTTTACGGTCGGGCTGGACACACTGTGGGTCCTTCTTGATGCGCGCGGTCTGACTTAAAAAGAAGGCGATTATATCCTTTACGCACCACGCGATCTGAGGTAGGGTTCTGACCATCGGAGCCCTACTCATGTCCGCGTTATCCAACGCCCACCTTCATTGCGAAGACGCCGCTTTCGCCTACCTTGAGGCGAAGCTCTGGCCGAACGGCCCGGTTTGCCCGCACTGCGGCTCCCTCAACCCCAAGCACTACGATCTGACGAAGACGCGCCGTGGCCTCCGCAAGTGTGCCGAGAAGCAGTGCCGCAAGCAGTTCACGGTGAAGGTCGGCACGGTCTTCGAGAGCGCCCACATCCCGCTCCACAAGGTGCTGCAGGCCGTCTACCTCCTGTGCGCATCCAAGAAGGGTGTGAGCAGCCACCAGATCCACCGGGCGCTCGGCATCACCTACAAGAGCGCGTGGTTCCTAACGCACCGCATCCGCGAGGCGATGCGCGACGGCGCGATGGCGCCAATGAGCGGTGTTTCTGGTCTGCCTGGCGCTGGCGGCATCGTTGAGGCTGACGAGACCTTCATCGGCCGCGAGCCCGGCAAGCCCAAGGCTCGTGCCTTCCATCACAAGATGCAGGTCGTCTCCCTGGCAGGTCGCGACAGCGGTCAGGTCCGCTCCATCGTCGTGGACGATCTTAAGCCCGACACGATCCGGCCCATCATTCAAGAGAACATCATCAAGGAAGCGACGCTGCACACCGACGAGTCGAGCATCTACACGAAGATCGGCGCCACCTTCGCTGACCATCAGATGACGGTTCACTCGGCCAAGGAGTACGTCCGCGGGATCGTCCACACGAACACCGTCGAGGGTTACTTCTCCGTCTTCAAGCGCGGGATAAAGCGCACCTACCAGCACTGCGGCAAGCAGCACCTGCACCGCTAACTCGCCGAGTTCGATTTCCGGTACAACAATCGTGTGAAGCTCGGTTGCGGCTATGGGGAGCGGGCGGACCAGGCGCTGCGGGGCGTGGTTGGTAAACGTCTCACTTATCGATTGGCTTGTCCTGACAGGTAAGAAGTAACAGTCGCTCGCCTCTAGCGAGCGCTTCGCTTACTCGCTATCCGCGGCTTTGAAGCCTTGTATTTTTGCTCGGGATGCTGCGGCATCTCTGGGAATGAGTATTCCAGTACTTGGCTAGCAACCATTGGCGTAAGATATTTTTGGCTGACGTGAGTCGGTGTCTTGCCGATCAAATCTGCGATTTCGCTGAGTGAAAGTGGTCGCCACTGGCACAGCGCTTCTATGAGCAGCCGTCCCTCTTCCGGGACCAGCCGCCGTTTAAACTGCGCATTCCGTACAGCTGTCCGAAGAAAAAGCGGCATATCTTTCAGAAGGTTGACGTTACCATGGATGGCACCATCCATGGTAACGTCGCTATCATGGATGGTGTCCATCACCTCGGCATCGCGCTCAACCAAGTCGCGGGCGATCATTTCGGGGCCAGCGACATAGTGCGTGCGAACACCGCTGCCGCGGTCTGTAAGCAAGCCAAGTTTGGTCAAGGTGCGTAAATTTCGGCTGGCCCCCAAAGTGTCAATGGTGCAAAGGCTTCTGTATGTTGCGTTATCAATTGCCCCAACTTCACGAACAAAAATCAGTGCCTTCATCTGATTCTCAGCAAGATCAAAAACAATGAACTTCGATAGCCAATCAAGATCTCTTTCATCTAAAAAATGATGGAAGAGAAATGTAGCAGTGAACTCGTCAGTCTCACGGTTCGACTCAAAAGTTGGAGCAGCCAATCCCCTTTGCTGCATCTTTGTCTGCATCACACGAATACCGCTGCCTTTAGTCTCAGCGAAGCGGGTTTCATGAAGAACAGCAGCGATGTTTGGATTTCTTATCGACGACCCTGGATCTGAGAAGCGGTCTGGGGATTTTAGCGAATACCCCGCATTTTTTATGACGATTCTATTAGCGTATCGAATGATTTGGATCGGTTGATGAAACTAGTAACTTCGATGCATGAGTGCATTTACGACAGCTTCTCTGATAACTCTGAACGGAAGGACTGGCGTTTCTGTTCGCTGCCCAGACTTGTTGTCTTCAATCCGCAAAGTTTTCGGTAAGTCGTCTGCGATAGCCGCGATGACCCTGCTTATCAAAGTCATCATCGGCCCACGCATGTCTATAGATTCAAATTTTCCATCAAGATCTTGTACCCATGCCTTTCCTGGAATTCGGATGTAGTCCACTCGATGGGCAGGAAACAATCGTCGAATGCTTGCGCCTCGACCAAAAATCAGAAGTCCCGTGGTCGTGATTTTGATCTTATCGTCAAGACGCTTAATAGAACTAAGTGCGTACAGAATATCCTCATCCGACCAATGTAGTTCTTCGGCTAATGGATTGACCTCGGCGCGTGCCTTCCTGTACGCGGCAATTGCGGCTGGATCTATGTCTGACCAAGTCGCGTCCCTTACAATACGAACGTCGAACGGGTCACTAGAACCACCCTGATAAAAAAGCGCCAGATCTTCGTCGGTACATTTGATATCAGTCGGCCCAACTCGACGAAACGCGCCCTTTGGCAGCCCAATAGATTTAAAATATACTGGCTTCTGAGATTTAGGAACTTCCGGAACGTCGATTTTAAGAACGACGCTTCCACGGAAGTTCAATGCTTTAACATCTATTCGCACCGGTTGGTTGAACATGGTGGCGCATCCGGTCGCCAAATCACTAGAAAGTTTATCGGGTTCAGTGATACCCGTGACGTGATACAGCGGAAATAAAGCGTCCTCTTTTGAAACGCCCAGTAGAATAGTGCCGCCTTCTAAATCCGGCTCATTGCAGAGGGCGCATATTGTTTCGAAAACTGATCTTCCAAGTTCCCGACCGGAAATCGTCTTAGCCTCCAGCTCTTCTCCCTCATCCGTCGTGTTAAGCTCAGTCAGTAGCACCTCAAGGCTTTCACGGCGGATCATATTGGAAGCTGCCCCGGACCTCGACCCAGAAAACCCGGCTCGCACAGCATGCGGGCAAGCCGGATTGCTCTGAGCTTGTCCCGGTCCTAAGTTCCCAGTCAACCAAGGACAGCGCTAATGCCGACAGACGCAACCGCCAAGCCCAAACCCACCAAGCTTGGTGCTGAGAAGCTAACGCCCGAGGCACAACGGCGCCGGTTCGAGGAACTGACGCGCGAAGCTGGGTGCGATGAAGGATCGGACGCACGGTTTGACGCGGCTGTGACGACGATCGCTCGCCAACGGCCGAAGACTGCTACGTAAGCCCCTGAGGAGCCGTAGAGGCGTTCTGACGGGGCTGCCCGTTCAAGCCCATGCCGCGGGTCTGGAGCTTCGCCATCCACTGGTTCTCAATCCGCACGATATCGTCGTCAGACTCAAAGCCGGCTGCGACTTGAAGGATTGCCACTTGATAGTCGGCGGCCCCGTGAGCTTGTAGCCCAACTGCCGCGCCACCGGTCGCCGCGTGCTGCTGCCAGCGCTGGAAGAAGCCGCCTTGGCTAGCCGCGGAGCCGACGTAGTGCTCTCTAGACGTGAGCGACGTAAGGACGTAAATCCCTTTCACCGCTCTAAGCCTATCAATCCAAGTGACAGGCAATAGATTAATCTCGTTCAGCTTCCAGCGAAATAAGAAATAACCCGGGAACGGCTGTTCCTCAAATTTTATCCTCAGCTCTCGGATAGGCTTATCCTGCTTGTGGGCCAATTGATACCAAGCAAGGTATCCTTGTCCCCACTCAATACTTAGACGACCTTTGTAGTCCGATAACTCCGATATGACTGATATCGAATAAAGATTAAATCCAGTGCAATCGTGATTTGTGCATAAATCGGTCGTCCCTTGAGGCGCGACGCCTAACGCATCAACTTTGTAGGCCCCGACAAATAGAGTTTCGTTTTGAGGTGTCTTCACAAAGCTAGCCAGATGGTTGCCAACTTGGAACGGTGTGCCACCCTGAAGACATTGATACTCCTCAAACAACTGAGGATCTTCTTTCCATAGGCTGTAAGGCGAGCGGAGGCATTCGGCTCTTGTGTCGTGATGGCGAACGAGCCTGACGCCCTTCGGATCTATTCCGGCGTCTTTTAGCAGCGAGTTGAACATGATCGGCATGGCGTGCCACCTCCCACGCCGGGCCTACCACAGATTGCACGTGGTGCGGGAGGTATATAATCGCCAAAAAGAAGGACCACGCTACGGAGCAGGACCGCCCGAACGTAAAGGCCGCTCGCGAGGCATGTTTTGAGGCCCAACCCGACCTCGACTTTGCCCGCCACGTGTTCCTCGACGATGTGTTTCGGCGGGCAACTTTGGCTCTGACGCACTTTTGCTGATCATCAAGGCTTGAGGCCGATCAGGCGGGCCTGCAGCAGGTCGATCTTGCCGCGGCCGTACATCTGGCGCTTCACGAGCTTGAGCTTCGTGACCTGTCCTTCGGTCTGGCCGTTCGACCATGGTAGCGTGATCGCGGCCTGAACTGCGGATCGGTCCTGACCGAATGCCGCGCGCGAAGGAGGCGACGAGACTCGCCTCGGCCCGCCTGAGCCATCCTTCGAGCCGAAGGGATCGTTTCCTCGCACCATCGTCTGGAAGGCGCTGACTACCTCGCGTGCCTCGACCAGCTCCGGCACCCCTTCCTCGACCGCGGCCACGGTCAGCGTCTCCGCCCTGGTCAACCGGTCGCGACCCGTCGTCAGCAGCCGTGCCAAGATTCGCGCCGACGGTACACGCTGAAGCCGCTCGATGTTGGCCTGCTCCGCGCGCCGGCGGCGCGTCGCCCATTCCCCAACCACGCGGAGCGAACCTCGGAAGCCCTGCGCCTTCGCCATTCGCCAGAGTTCGGTGGCATTGCGGCTGCATGCGTCCCACTGGGCGTCGAGCCAGGGCAGATAGGCGTCGAGCGAGCTCTGGCGGACCCGGAAGACGTCCGTGCGCTCGCCGCGCAGGACTGCACGCACCATCTTGCGACTGTGGCCCAGGCGCTGGCCGATCCGGCGAATCGGAACGCCTGCTTCCGCGAGCGCGCGGATGGCCGCGTCCGCCACTTCCCTCCGCAGGTAACCCTCGTACTGGATACGCTCAGCCGCCGTGAGGAGCGCCGGATCAAGGGTGGCCGCGCCGACGACCTCGCGAACCTGACGCATCGACCTGCGCACGGCGTCAAGGAAGCCGCGGCTCGCGTTCTCCATGAGGTGCCAGCGGTCGGCGACCTGGATAGCCTGCGGCAAGGTGCGGGCGATGGCCTCACCATATCCGCCGCCACGGTCGCGGGCGATGATCTGGATCGAGGTGTTCTGCTTCAGCCAGGTCTGCGCGGTCGCCTGCTCGCGATCCGGTAGGAGCGCCACGATGCGGCGGCGTTCGAGATCGCAGACCAGGGTGCCGTAGCGGTGGTTGCGTCGCCAGGCGAAGTCGTCGATGCCGATGACGTCGAGCGGATCGGACCGTGTGGCCGCCCGACGGCGGATGACGCGCAGGAGCGTGTCGCGACCGACCGCCAGCATGAGGCTCTGGGCGAGACCCGCACCGGGCCGACCACCGAGGGCGAGACCAAGGTGAGGGACGATCTGCTCCAGCCGCGAGGTGCGTCGCGCGAAGGCGGGCAGGAATTCGTCGGGAAAGCGCTCGGCGAAGATCGTCCGCTCGCAGGCCGCCGCATCGCACCGGAAGCGTCGTACAACGACCTGGAGCTCGACGCGCCGGCCACCGAGCGGCAGGCCGCCGCATCGCACCGGTAGCGGCTTTGAATGCGACGCAAAGGGGTCCGGCAGTTTGGGCAGGCCGTCATCACGGCTCCCGACCTGACGACCAGACCGATGCGGTCAGTGCCGACGTCGAGATGATCGACGATGAATCCAGTGGGTACGAGACTCGATGACCGGAAGTGAGGGTGCATGCTGCGGCTCCATCATGGATATCCGCAACCTCAACGCCGCCAGCATCAGTGAGAGTGAGTCAGAGCCAATGTTCAACGCTGTTTGACAATGAGCACTCCTCAAAGAGTTACCAACGTGTGAGAAGAGGGGGATGCAGATGTCCAATCGTCTGACGACTCGCCCCCCCCCCCCGCTTGTTCTGAGCGAAAATAACGGAAACTCAAGTGCGGACAATCGAGGAATTAGTACAGCACTTCCGCGAAAACACCGCGGATGTAACCAGCTCGCGCTACCGTGAGCACCAACTAAGGATCGAGTATATCAATCCTTTTTACCAAATTTTGGGCTGGGACGTACTTAATAGCAGTGGAAAGCCAGTTGCCTTAAAAGATGTAGTTCATGAAGACATCGTAAAGGTTGATGGTCGGTCGAAAGCTCCTGATTATGGTTTTCGAACCGATGGGGTCCGTCGATTTTTTATTGAGGCGAAATCCCCGTATGCTGGTGTCGAAGATGTCTCATCTGCACTGCAGCTCCGTCGGTACGGGTGGAGCGCGAAAATGACCATATCTATACTTACTGATTTCGAAACAATAAAGATTTATGATTGCCGCATACCTCCAAACGATGACGACTCTGCACAAACGGCCCTTTTCGCACAATTCCATTGCGACGAGTTCGTTGAGCGTTGGAGTGAAATACAAGCGTTGATTTCGCGGCAAGCAGTGATCGATGGTTCTCTGGACGCCCTGGCTGACGTGAACGCGCTTTCCGTTGGTTTTATTCCCGTTGACAAAGCATTTCTCGCTCAAATTGAAAAGTGGCGCATGTGGCTGGCCGCCGATATTTCAGCAACAAACACAATTGATCTTCCTTCTTTAAATTATGCAATTCAGGTCATAATTGATAGAATTATATTTCTTCGCATCGCCGAAGATCGAGGTATTGAAAAACATGGCCGACTTCTACAGCTATGTGAATCTATAGACATTTACCCGCGCCTTCTGGAAATTTTTCGCAAGGCTGATGCT
Organism: Methylobacterium sp. GC_Met_2; assembly: GCF_026540795.1. Classification (NCBI taxonomy): domain Bacteria; kingdom Pseudomonadati; phylum Pseudomonadota; class Alphaproteobacteria; order Hyphomicrobiales; family Methylobacteriaceae; genus Methylobacterium; species Methylobacterium sp. GC_Met_2. The sequence continues at coordinate 104,391 of NZ_JALNUM010000004.1, read as the reverse complement.
AGATATAATTCCGGCCTTTTTCATTTTGAAAATACGCTCGGACAACATGATCAACCCGATAAAATCACCCCTAGTCTTGAAATCAGCAATGACACTTTAAGTAAGATGCTACGCAGTCTGTATCGCCCCGAAAGCGCTTATGAGTTTTCGGTTATGCCTGCCGAGATACTTGGGCAGGTGTATGAACAATTTCTTGGTAAAATAATTCGACAGACGAGCAATGGCGCGATCGTAGAAAACAAACCCGAGGTAAAAAAAGCAGGTGGAGTATACTATACGCCAAGCGATATTGTCCGTTTTATTGTGACTTTAAGTCTTTCTCCTTATTTAAACTCCGCCCCTTTGCTTGTTCAACGAAAAATCGGTAAAAAGATTGTACGTACAGCGTTACGTGTCGTCGATCCGGCATGCGGTTCTGGTTCGTTTCTCATCGAAGTTTATCAATATTTACTTGACTGGCATTTGGAGTGGTATCTCTCAAATGATCCTGAAAAAATATCGAGAGGTCGTAATCCAAAAATTATTGCACATGCCAATTCGTGGAGGCTGAGTATCGCCGAAAAGAAAAGAATATTACTCTCACATATATATGGCGTCGATATTGATTCTCAAGCCGTCGAAGTTACAAAACTCTCGTTATTACTAAAAATGATAGAAGGGGAAAGCACGGATAGAATCGCGGCCCAAATGGATTTATTTGAAACCAGAGTACTGCCAGATATTTCGTCAAATATTCGATGTGGAAATTCGTTAGTCGGAATGGATATATTTGCCAAATTCCCAGCGTCGTTTTTGTCAGATGATGAATTCACACGTAATAATCCATTTGAGTGGTCCGATGAATTTCCCTTTAGCGAATTAGAGGGGTCGTTTGATGTCGTAGTGGGCAATCCTCCGTATATTGATTCCGAATGGATGACAAAACATTGGCCCGATGAGCGGAAGTATTGCTCAGATCGTTATTCATATGCATCTGGGAATTGGGATATCTTCTGTGCGTTCATAGGAAAGGCTATTGATCTGCTTTGCCCTGAGGGCATCGCTACAATGATTGTCCCAAACAAGCTAATGACGGCAAGCTATGCGGCAGCCGTTCGACGATATTTGCTTGATAGAGGCCAATTACAATACATTCGTGACTATAGCAGTGTCTCGGTATTTCCAGTCGCCGTTTATCCGATAGTGTTCTCCTATAAGAGCGGCGTCGAGGGTCCGACAAAATATGAAAAGGTTTCGAGCCGAACCGGAACTTCGACTGTCGTCGGCGAAACACTTTCAGTCAAACTCCTTTCTAGCGACGCCGAATGGCGTTTCGAGGGTGAGACTTTTAGTGGGGCAGGCTATGTGCCATTGGAGAGGGTTGCGAGCATAAACGATGCTGCAACAGTTGCGGAAGCGTATTTACTCAAAGACCTTCTTACGGACGTTGCGCAACCTGCGCTCGGAGATTTAAAGGTCGTCAATAGTGGTACCATCGATCCTTACGAAATTAACTGGGGTCAAAAGCGACTGCGGTATTTAGGTCGATCCTTAACTTGTCCGGTTTTGGAACATAGTTCACTGAGTGATTATTCGGAACGCCGCGTTCGTCAGTCGAAATCGCCCAAAGTCTTGGTCGCCAATATGACGAAAAAACTGGAGGCTGTCTTCGACGAAGAGGGCGAGTTATTGGCGGGGAAAAGCGTAAATGTCATCTTTCCGCGCTGTAATCCATGGTTAATATTGGCAATATTAAACAGTAAATTCATGTCCTTGTACTACGAGCAAAAGTTCCATGGCAGAAAATTATCAGGGGGTTATTTGCAGATTGCTCCATCTGCTTTGGGTCAGCTTCCTATTCCGGTAGAAATTGAAAGTACGACCATTTCAATGTTCGAAAAAGAATGTCGTCAGCTTCAAAAACTGATCGTCAACCTACGGCTACAGACGGGCCAAGAAAGAACTGTCAATGAGCGCCGGATCACTCATGTCAAGGCTAAGATAGAAGGGATGGTAGAAGCGCTTTATGCCCCACTCGCTGATGTAAGTGACTTAGAGGCAGCCTTGTCGTAATTACCCACCCCCATGGAGGGGGTGGGTTTTGTTGATTCCCTCCTGGGATAAGCTAAAGCGATCTTGAGCGGCCGAGCCGCGAGAAACTGATCGAGCTGAGGCTGCGATTGCAACGCCCGGACAAGACCGTGCGCACGTGCCTGAAGCCGCCGGCGACAGGCTGCAAGGGGCGGCACGACCAGGAAAAGCTCGGCGGCGGCAAGCCAGGTCACGAGGATCATAGCCGGGCGATTAGCGAGGATCCGGACGAGGTGGTCGAGCATCGTCCCGACTGCTGCGCGTACTTCGACGGCGACCTGCACGGGGATCTTCCCGCCGAAGTCGTCAGCGTCTCAGAACGGATCAAACTGTCGGAGGTCGCGCCGGTGGTGACGCAGCATCGGCGTCTGGTCGTGCGCTGTCCGACCTGCGGGACGCGGGAAGCCGCACCGATGCCAAATGCAGCACGAAGCACTCTCTTTGGGCCACTGCTGCATGGGGTAGCGACGTATCTCGAGACCTTCCAGGGGCTTTCCTACGAGCGGTTGCAGGCGGCGCTGTCCGACCAGTCAGGTCTGACGCTCAACCAGGGCGACCTGATGAATCTGCTCCGCCGGGCGCAGGACCATTTCCGTCCCGGCCGCGAGGGGGCCATCTCGACTCTGCGCCGCGTCACCGTCGTCGCCTTGGACGAGACTGGCGTGTGCATTGAGGGCAGCAACGCTTACCACTGGGACTTCCATTCTGCCGAGGCGGTCGTCCATCAGGCTTCGCTGACGCGCGGTGCGGTCGTAGTGCGGGAGGTGATGGACGGGCATCGGCCGGCGGTTTGGATCTTGGATCGCTATACCGCCCAGCAGGGACACGTGGCCGCGCACCAAACCTGCCTTGCCCATCTCGCTCGCGACGTTGCCTATGTCGCTGAGACCAGCGATGATCCCGTACCCTGGCGTTTGCAGCTCTGACTGGCCTCAGTGTTCGCCCTAGCCGGGCACGTCACCCATATGGCCGCCTTGACGCGAGCCGCCAAGCGCCGGAGCCTGGATCGCCAACTCGGCGCTATCCTGGCCAAACCAAGCCGCTGCGACCTGATCCGTGTCCTGCGGGCCAAGATTGGTCGTGCTCGTCATCAGGACTTGGTCTTCGTCGCCCACCTCGGCACCGTCGAATCGACGAACAACGGTTCAGAGAGGCTGCTGCGCCCATCCGACGTCCAACGAAAGGTCACCAACGGCTACCGCGCGATGTGGGCCGCCAAGGGCGAAGACGCTATCCGCACCGCCGTCGATACCGCCCGCCTCGAAGGCCGCAGTCCCTTCGGCACCATCCTCAAAACCATCGGTGCCTGAACCCTGCCATCACAGGCCTGGGTAATTACTGAGCGGGCCATCCGGCGTTGTGCGGGTGATGTTGGCCACGCGCCCGGATATTGCTTAAGGTGAGGCGCTGTGATGATAACCTTGTCTGAAACCGTTTTATCCCTGCAAATACGAGGACCATAGGCATGCAAAACGACTGCAGGAACGACGAAGTATCGGAAGTTTTATTACGAGCTCGGAAAGCTAGGCCTGATCTGCGCCTAGGCCAAATAATTTATAATGCTGTGCGGGATCAATCAGCATCGCTAAGTCTCCACGACTACGAAGACAGCGATCTTGCTGCGCGCATTGAAGTTTACTACGGCCTTAATATTTCTTCGCCGGGATGTGCGATCCACGATGAGACATTATAAACGTAGCCCTCAACACTGAAGTGGCCTGCCTCCTTGAAAATTGATTTCCTCTAAAGTATGTTTTTAAGATATATGGAGGATGTTTTCATAAGACGGATAAAGAATACGGAAGAAGAAATTGTTGCCAAGCTGCGTCGAATTGACGTTCTGGTCTCGTAGGGTTGCTGAAGCAATCCGGTCCATCGAGGTTCTCGTCCCGCCATCACTCTGATCCGGCCTCGGTGCGAGTTTTCCGGTTTTCTGAGACCCTGACGGGGGGAGCGGAGCCGTGTGGAAAAGCAGGTTTACCGAATAACATATCGCCTTCGCGCTGAAGCAGGCCGAAACTAGGACACCCTGTCGCGGAGATGCTGCCCCGTGTGGGCATCTCTGAGCAGGTATTTTACCGCTGGAAGAAGCTCTGCGGCGACTAGGGGACAGGCGAACTGCGACGGCTTAGGCAGCTCGAGGACGAGAACCGCAAGCTCAAGCAGCAAGTGGGCTATGTGAGCCACGACAAGCGCATCTCGCAGGGCCTCGTCGCAAAAAGCTCTGACGCTTGCTCAGCGACGCGACCGGGTGCATCAGGCTCAGGAGGCGCATGGAGTGAGTGAGCGGCGCGGCTGCGCCGCGCTCGGCGTCGGCCGGTCGGGCGTTCGTTACCGCTCGGCCAAGCCTGATCGGGCACTGTTGCGGATGCACATCTGCGTTTTGGCCAAGAGCCAGACGCGCTACGGCTCTTTCCAGATCCACATCCTGCTGCGCCGGGAGGGCTGGCGAGTGAACCACAAGAGGGTCTATCGCCTCTACAGTGACAAGGGCCTGAGCCTGCGGCTCAAACGATCACGCCGGTGCGTCAGCACAGCTCACCTTGAGCGTCAGCCTGCCGCACTCCGACCGAACGAACGCCGGTCGATGGACTTCGTCTCCGATGCGTTGCTATTCAGCCACCGGCTTCGCGGCCTGAGATTTGTCGATGCGTTCACTCGCGAGACTCTAACTGGAGAAGCCTAGCGCTGTTACGTCAGATGTTACGTATGGGGGAGACGACAAAACCTAACTACAAGGTTTCCGCGCCTAAGCCTCTGATATCATTGGTGGGCGCACTAGGGTTCGAACCTAGGACCCGCTGATTAAGAGTCAGCTGCTCTACCAACTGAGCTATGCGCCCGATCGCATCTGCGATCCGCCCCGGCGGCCACCAAGTCCGCTGGGGTGGCGGGCTGATACCAACGTGGCCGGGGGCTGTCCACCCCCAGCCGCTCTTTTTCTCATTCCGCCGCTGCATGCTGTGCATGCACGCGCACCGCGTGGGCCGACAGCTTGTTCAGCGCGGACAGATACGCCTTCGCCGAGGCGACCAGCGTGTCCGGGTCGGCGCCGCGGGCCGTGACGCTGCGCTCGCCATCCCGCAGGCGCACCGAGACCTCGGCCTGCGCATCCGTCCCGCCCGTCACCGCGTGGACCTGATAGAGCTCCAGCTGCGCCTGATGCGGCACCAGCGCCGAGATCGCGTTGAAGACCGCATCCACCGGACCGTTGCCGTCCGCTTCCTCGATCCGCATGCCAGTCTCGTCGGCGATGCGGAGCGTCGCCCGCTGCGGGCCGCGGGTGCCGGCGATCACCGACAGGGAGACCAGCCGGATCCGGTCGTGGGCGGTGGCGAGATTCTCATCCACCAGCGCCGCAATATCCTCGTCGTAGACGTGCTTCTTCCGGTCGGCGAGCGCCTTGAACCGCTCGAACGCGTCCTGGAACTGATTGTCGGACAGGTGCAGGCCCAGATCTTCCAGCTTCGAGCGGAAGGCCGCCCGGCCGGAATGCTTGCCCATCACCAACGAGGTCTTGCTCAGACCGACCGAGGCCGGGGTCATGATCTCGTAGGTCTCGGAGTTCTTGAGCATGCCGTCCTGGTGGATGCCGCTCTCATGCGCAAAGGCGTTGCGGCCGACGATCGCCTTGTTGAACTGCACCGGGAAGTTGGTTGCGTGGCTCACGAGCTTCGAGGCGCGGGTCAGCATGGTCGTCTCGACACCGGTCTCGTAGGGCAGCACGTCGGCACGGGTGCGCAACGCCATCACGATCTCTTCAAGCGCCGCATTGCCGGCCCGCTCGCCGATGCCGTTGATCGTGCACTCCACCTGCCGGGCGCCGCCCTCGATCCCGGCCAGCGAGTTGGCGATCGCGAGGCCCAGGTCGTTGTGGCAATGAACCGAGAACACCGCCTTGTCGGCGTTCGGCACGCGCTCGCGCACGTTGGCGAACATGTCGCGATATTCGCCCGGCGTGGCGTAGCCCACCGTGTCGGGCAGGTTGATCGTCGTGGCACCGGCCTTGATGGCGGCTTCGACGCAGCGGCACAGGTAATCAAGCGGTGTGCGGGTCGCGTCCATAGCCGACCATTCCACGTCCTCCACGAGGTCGCGGGCCTGGGCCACGGTCTTGAGGATGATTTCGACCACCTCGTCCTGGCTCTTGCGCATCTGGTGCGCGAGGTGGATCGGCGAGGTCGACACGAAGGTGTGGATCCGCGCGCGCTGGGCGTGCCGCACCGCCTCGCCGGCCCGGGCGATGTCGGCGGGAATCGCGCGGGCAAGGCCCGCGATGGTGGCGCGCTTGGTGCGCTTCGCGATCTCCGACACCGCTTCGAAATCGCCGATCGAGGCGATCGGGAAGCCCGCCTCGATGATGTCGACACCCATCGTGTCGAGCAGTTCGGCCACCGCGAGCTTCTCGTCGAACGTCATGGTGGCGCCGGGGCATTGCTCGCCGTCGCGCAAGGTGGTGTCGAAGATGAGGATGCGGTCGCGGGCGGTGGTGCTGGTCGAAGGGGTCGTCGAGGTCATGGTCTTACCCTGTCGCGGGCCGCCCGGCGTATGGCGCGGCACGGCGTGATGCCCAGGCGGGCGGGTTCGCGAATGTGAGACAATCCCCTGAAGGCCCAGGCGCGCGCGCCCGGACGGCCCTCAGGGGCGGGTAAGCAGAAGCGGAAGGCGAAGCCCGGCGCGGCGCGCACGGAGCCGTTGCACCGTAGCGGCGGTGCGGACGGTCTCGGACGCTGAGCCGGCTCTGGCCAAGGCTCGTCTCTCCTGTCGGCGACCCACGCGGGACATTCTCACGGCGCGGTGGCGCACGTAGGTAGCCCCGGAACTGCCGGAACACAAGCGAGCCGGCGCGCTCAGGGCGACGCCGCCGCGCCTGTGCAGATCGCCGCCGCAAGATCGTCATAGAACACTATCTGGCAGGCGGCCCAATGCTCGAACTCATCGAGCAGTGTCGGATCCAGCTGCGTCAGCCGCCGATCCTCGGTCCGGAACCAGCCGGCGGCGTCAGCCTCCTGGAGAAGGTTGCCGACATGCGCGCGGGAGACCCCGAACCTGTCCGCTAGGGCGCGTAGGCTCAGCGGCAGCGCCGCGGGGGCATCCGGCACCGTGGCGGCGTAATGGGCGCCGACGATCGCGGCGAGCAGCGGATAGCCGCAATCGCGCGCGGTGAAACTGAAAATCCGAGCAAACGGCTCCGTCAGCATCCCGTGCTGGAGGACGTGGGCGCCCGACCGATAGATCAGCTCGCCGAGGCGGTCGAAGTCGTCGAGCATGGCGGCCCGGCTCGGCCGCCTGCGCGTGAGACGGTCCATGGCGGCGACGAACAGGCGGCCGGGCCGACCGATCTCGGCCACGAGCGGCGGAGTAGCCCGCAGGCACCGCAGCCGTGCATCGTTCGGATCCGCCTCCACCGTCACGAGCCGAGCCGCCTTCAGGGTCGCCACGAAGGCGGCCGTCTGCCGGGCACTCGATCCGACCATGGCCTGGAGCGCCGTGAGAGTGGGCTGGGGGCCGTCACCGCGGCGATGCCGGTAATCGTTGTGGATCAGCATGAACGAGAGGAGATAGCGCCCGGACTGATTGAGCATCTTGTGCGTCGGCCAGGCGATCTCCGACGCTGCGACGACGTCTCGACAGTAAAAAGACAATGATATTTGGAAACTATCGGATATCCGGATCTCTTTGGTTCGTAAAAAGAAGTCCTCGTCCAGCATGTATGGTCGAATGCCCTTGGTATATGCGGCTCAACGCTAGCTGATTCGGCGACGTGAGGACCACATCTCCTGCAAAGTTTGGACTCTGCCGGAAGAGGCTGAACGGAATACGAAGCGGAAAGCGCGAATCGGCGTCGATGCCTAGGAAACCCGCCACGTGACGACGGAATCCTTCGCGCCTGAGCCGGTCGAGCCGACGCATCCAGTGGGAGCGACCTCCGTGTGCGACCAGCATCAGTCTCTTTTTTCCCGCCGCCGCCTGCTGACGGCGGCCGCGTTCGGCACGCTCGCCGCCGCATCGGCCGTCAGGCCTGCTAAGGCGATCGGCGAGGCGTCGCGGCCGAACGCGATCGGACCCGATGAGGCTCTCGCGCGCCTGATCGCGGGCAATGCCCGCTACGTCGCCAACGCACCGACCAGCAAGGATTTCTCAGTCGGCCGGGCCGCGCGCGCCGCCGCGCAACATCCGATCGCCTGCATCGTGGGATGCGCCGACGCGCGCGTCGCCCCGGACTTCGTGTTCGATCAGGGGCCCGGCGACCTGTTCGTCGTCCGGGTCGCCGGCAACTTCGTCAGCACGGATGGCCTGGCCAGCCTCGAATACGAAGTTCAGGTGCTCGGCGCCCCGCTGATCGTCGTGCTCGGCCATTCCGATTGCGGGGCCGTGAAGGCAACGATCGACGTCATGAAGACGAACGCCGTGCTTCCGGGCCACTTGCCGACGCTGATCGACGCGATCCGCCCGGCGGTCAACCTCGCCGAGAAGGCGCGGGCGCCCGATCCTCTTGCCGAGGCCATCGCGCAGAACGTCCGGCACAGCGTGCGGCGCCTGGAACAGGCCGGGCCGATCATCGCGGAGGCCGTCACCCGCAAGCATGTGAAGGTGGTGGGCGGCTTCTACGACATCGCCACCGGCAAGGTCGCGCTGCTCTGAACGCCTTGCCAATGGCGGTCCCGCCTCGATAAAGCCCGCCGGCACGTCGAGACAGAATCCGCGAGACCGCCATGGCCAGCTACAAGCTCCTGCTCCTCCCCGGCGACGGGATCGGCCCGGAGGTCGCGGGCGGCATGCAGGTCGTGCTGGACGCGCTGAAGGAGACCGGGCTCGCCACCTTCGAGACCGAGACCGACCTCGTGGGCGGCTGTGCGCTCGACGCTCACGGCCTTCCGATCTCGGACGAGACGATGGCGCGCGCCAAGGCCGCCGATGCGATCCTGCTCGGTGCGGTCGGCGGCCCGAAATGGGCAGGCGTTTCTTACGAGAACCGTCCCGAAGCCGGCCTTTTGCGCCTGCGCAAGGATCTCGACCTGTTCGCCAATCTGCGCCCGGCGATCTGCTACCCGGCATTGGCCGAGGCCTCCGCGCTGAAGCGCGAGCTGGTCGAGGGCCTGGACATCATGATCGTCCGCGAGCTGACCGGCGGCGTCTATTTCGGCGAGCCGAAAGAGATCACCACGTTGCCGGACGGCTCCAAGCGTGCCGTGGACACCCAGGTCTACACGACCGGTGAGATCGAGCGGATCGCCCGCGTCGCCTTCGACCTCGCGGGCAAGCGCTCGGGCCGGGTGGCCTCGGCCGAGAAGCACAACGTGATGAAGTCCGGCGTGCTCTGGAAGGAGGTCGTCACCAAGCTCCAGGCCGAGCATTATGCCGATATCCAGCTCGAGCACATTCTGGCCGACAATTGCGCCATGCAGCTCGTGCGCCGGCCGAAGCAGTTCGACGTCCTAGTGACCGACAACCTGTTCGGCGACGTGCTGTCCGATCTTGCCGCGATGCTTACCGGGTCGCTCGGCATGCTACCCTCGGCCTCGCTCGGCGCGGTCGATGACAGCGGCCTGCGCCGGGCGCTCTACGAGCCGTGCCACGGTTCGGCGCCGGACATCGCCGGCCAGGACAAGGCCAACCCAATCGCGATGATCGGCTCGTTGACCATGTGCCTGCGCTATTCCTTCGGCCTCGGCGACGCCGCCGACGCCCTGGACGGCGCCATCACCGACGCCCTCGCGGGCGGTGCGCGCACCGCCGACATCGCCGGCGAGGGCACGAACCCGATGGGAACGCGCGCCATGGCGGCTGCGGTGGCCGATGCCTTGCGAGCCCGCGTGGGCTGAAAGCGCACGGAGCCGATCCCCGTCTTTCCGAGCGCAGCAACCCAGTGTCGCGTCACGCTCGCAACGTCGTGCTGCCCTGGTTCGCTTCGCTCGTGATGACGGAGGGGGCTGCTTCGACCCGATGTCGGGTCAGATGGCAGCGGTTCTTCGGGGCGCCCATCCCCAACCGCGTGTTTCGACGCATGGCGGTTGGGGCCGACCTTCGCTAAGACCCGGCAATCGAGGAATGGGAGCGTCATGACGGTCGAAGACGGGGCATCCGAGCGCGCGAGCGCGGATTTCGGCTTCGAGCGCGTGGCGCTCGACGAGAAGCAGGAGCGCGTCGACAGCGTCTTCCACTCGGTGGCCCGCCGCTACGACATCATGAACGACCTGATGTCGGCAGGGCTGCACCGGGCCTGGAAGGCCCAGCTCGTCTCGATGCTGCGGCCGCCGCAGAATCGCGCCTTCGCCCATCTCGACGTGGCCGGCGGGACCGGAGACGTGGCGTTCCGGGTGCTCGCCGCGGGCGGCCCGCGCACCCGTGTGACGGTCCTCGACATCAACGAATCGATGCTGCGTGTCGGCGCCGAGCGGGCACGGGAGCGCAAGGTCGACGAGGCCGGCGACCGGATCGCCTTCGTGACCGGCAATGCAGAGACCCTGCCGCTGCCGGACGCGACTTTCGATGCGTACACGATCGCCTTCGGCATCCGGAACGTGCCGCGGATCGAGACCGCGCTCGCGGAGGCGCGGCGGGTCCTCAAGCCCGGCGGGCGGTTCCTGTGCCTGGAATTCTCCGCCGTCGACATCCCGCTCCTCGACCGGATCTACGACGCCTACTCGTTCAACGTGATCCCGCGGATCGGCGCCCGGGTCGCGGGCGATGCCGATTCGTATCGCTATCTCGTCGAGTCGATCCGGAAGTTCCCGACGCGCGGCGCCTTCGCCGGCATGATCGAGCGCGCCGGCTTCCGCCACGTCACCGACCGGGCGCTCACCGGCGGGATCGTGGCGATCCATTCGGGCTGGAAGGTCTCCTGATTTTGGTCCCCAAGCGCGCGCTCCCTCCCCCCTCTGCGTGGGAGGGTGGGCCCCGAAGGGGGTCGGGAGAGGGGAGCGAGGGTCCACGACAGAGCTGTGGCCTTCATGAAGCCCGCGGGCATTCCGGGACCCGGGCTCCCCTCTCCCGACCCTCGCTGATGCGAGGGCCACCCTCCCCCGCAGAGGGGGGAGGGAGAGTGCAACCATGATCAGCGCCGCCATCAACCTCTTCCGCGGCGCCCGGGTCGGCTTCGTGCTGGCCCGCGAGGGGGCGCTCGCCTTCGCCGATCCGACGGAGATGCCGTCGCACCTGCGGCTGGCCCTTCGGATCGGGCGCCTGCTCGAGAAGCCCGGGCGCAGCGATGGCGCGGTCGGGTTGTCGGCGGCGCTGACCCGGCTGGGCCCGTCTTACGTGAAATTCGGCCAGTTCCTGGCGACGCGGCCCGACATCGTCGGCATGCGCGCGGCCTTCGACCTTGAGAAACTGCAGGACCGGGTCCCGCCCTTCCCCCAGGAGATCGCCCTGCGTGTGGTCGAGGCAGCGCTCGGCAAGCCGGTCGACCAGCTGTTCGTATCGTTCAGCGAACCAATCGCGGCCGCCTCGATCGCCCAGGTCCACAAGGCGATCGTGCAGGATCCTGACGGCACCCAGCGCGCCCTCGCCGTGAAGGTCATGCGGCCCGGTGTGCGCGAGCGTTTCAATCGCGATCTTGAGGTCATGCGCTTCATGGCTCGGGTGGTCCACGCCCTGTCCCCACAGTCCGAGCGCCTGCGCCCGCGGGAGGTGGTCGAGATCCTGGCCCGCTCCGTGATGATGGAGATGGATTTCCGCCTGGAGGCGGCGGCGGCCTCGGAGCTAGCGCAGAACACGAAGGACGACGCCGATTTCCGCGTTCCCAAGCCCGAATGGGAGCTGACCGCCCGCGAGGTGCTCTCGGCGGAATGGATCGAGGGGACGCGCCTGCACAGCGCCGCCGACCTCGCCGCGAAGGGCCACGATCCGCAGGCGATCGGCCGGACCGTGATCCAGAGCTTCCTCCGGCAGGCGATCCGCGACGGGTTCTTTCACGCCGACATGCACCAGGGGAACCTGCTGGTCGATGCCGAGGGCCGGCTGGTGGCGGTGGATTTCGGGATCATGGGCCGGCTGGGGCACAACGAGCGCCGGTTCCTGGCCGAGATCCTGCTGGGCTTCATCCTGCGCGACTATCGCCGGGTCGCGAAAGTGCATTTCGAGGCCGGCTACGTGCCGTCCCACCATTCCGTCGAGGATTTCGCGCAGGCGATCCGGGCGATCGGGGAGCCGATCCACCAGCGCCGGGCCGACGAGATCTCGATGGCCAAGGTGCTGACGCTCCTGTTCGACATCACCGCCCTGTTCGACATGAGCACCCGCACCGAGCTGGTGATGCTTCAGAAGACCATGGTGGTGGTCGAGGGCGTCGCCCGCTCGCTGGATCCGCGCCTCGACATGTGGACCACGGCCGAGCCGGTGGTGCGCGCCTGGATCGCCCGCAACATGGGGCCGGTCGGGCGCGCCCAGAGCGGACTCGAGGCCCTGCGCGTGGTCTCGGATGTCGTGAGCGACATTCCCGATCTCGCGATGCGGCTGAAGCGCGTGCTGGTCCGCTTGGACGAGGCCGGCACGGGCGATGCCCACCGGCTGGAAGGGTTTGCCCGGGATGAGCGCCAGCGGGCGATCTGGTCGACCCTGGCGCTCTGGGGCATCGCGATCGGCGCGCTGGTGCTGGCGTTCCGGGGTCTCTGACGGAGCACCGTTCAGGCCGCGTCGGCCTGGGACGGCATCAGCCCGCGCAGGGCGCTCACCAGTTCACCGAGCCCTGTCGTGCCCTTGGCCAGGACCCGATCCGCTTGACCGGCCAAGCGGCGCCGGTCCTCCGCGGTGATGTCCTTGGCGGTGAGCACCACCACCGGCACGTCGCGCCATTCCGGGCGCTCCCGCAGCTGGCGCAGGAAGGTGAAGCCGTCCATCTCCGGCATCATCAGATCGAGGAGGATCAGCCCGGGCCGCTCCCCCGCCATCCGGTCCAGAGCGTGGACACCGTTCTCGGCTTCGCGAACGGGAAAGCCTTCGCGCTGAAGGTAGGCGCAGATATGTGCGCGGACATCGGCTTCGTCTTCCACCACAAGGATCGGGCCCTCGCCCCCGGCGGGCCGGAACCGGTCGACGATCTGGCGCAGGTTGCCCCAATCGATCGGCTTCTGGATGTAGTCTGTCGCGCCCAGCGAAAACGCGAAATTCTGCTCGTCGAGAATCGTCACCATCACGATGGGCGTCGACCCGATCTCCGGGTCGGCCCGCAGCGCCCGCAGGACGTCCCACCCGTCCATCTGCGGCATGGTCACGTCGAGGAGCACCGCCCGCGGACGCAGGGTGCGGGCGAGTTCGAGCCCGCGCCGCCCGTCCTCGGCGACCATCACCGTGAACCCTTCGCGCTCGAGGAATCGGGCGAGGAGGTCGCGCGTCGCCGCATCATCGTCGATCACCAGAATGGTGTTGCGATCAGCGACCACGCTGGCAACCTCGTTCGGGGCCGCCATCTGCGCATTCGGAGCCTGCAGCGGCAGGGTCAACGTGAAGGTGGTGCCCACGCCCTCGCGGCTCTCCACCGTGATCGCGCCGCCGAGCATCTCGGCGAAGGCCCGCGTGATGGCGAGGCCGAGACCGGTGCCGCCGAACCGGCGCGTGGTCGAGGCGTCGGCCTGGATGAAGCGCTCGAACAGCTTGCCCACCTGCTCGGCATTCATGCCGATGCCGGTGTCGGCGACGGCGAAACGCAGCGTATCCCCGGCACGCGCGACCGCCAGGGTGATACGGCCGTTCTCGGTGAATTTTGCGGCGTTGCTGAGCAGGTTGATGAGGCACTGGCGCAGCTTGGTGACGTCGGTATGGGCCTTGCCCAGGTCGTCGGCCAGATCGAGATCGAGGGTGTTGCCCTTCTTGCCGATCAGGCCATCCACGGTCGTGGCAACCTCTCGCACCACCGTGGCTACGTCGAACTCTTCCGCAAAGATCTCGACTCGGTCGGCCTCGATCTTCGAGATGTCGAGCACGTCGTTGATCAGGCCGAGGAGATGCCGCGCATTGGATTCGATCTTCTTCATGTCGGAGATCAGCCCGGCCTCGCCGAGATCTTCGAGCTCCTCCTGCACCATCTCGGAATAGCCGATCACGGCGGAGAGCGGCGTCCGCAGCTCGTGGCTCATATTGGCAAGGAACTGGCTTTTGGCCGTGTTGGCCGCCTCGGCGGCCGCGCGGGCCGCTTCGATCGCGGCTTCGGCCTCCTTGCGCTTGGTGATGTCGGTATGCGTGCCGACCCACTCGCGCAGGGTGCCGTCCGACTCCACGATCGGGACGGCGCGCACGCTCATGTGCCGGTAGCCACCAGAGGCTGTGCGGATCCTGTGTTCCGTCACATAGAGGTCGCGAGTCGCCACCGCCTCCGCCCAAGCGGCCCGGGTGTGCTCCCGATCCTCGGGATGGACGGCGTCGAGGAAGCCGAGGCCGGCATAGGCCGCTTCGTCCTGCCCGGTGAAGGTGATCCAGGCCGTTTGACGACGCTGAAGGCTTCCCTCCGGATTGGCTGTCCAGACGATCGCCGCGCTGGCCTCGATCAGGGAGCGGAAGCGCTCCTCGCTCCGGCGCAGCCGAGACTCCGCGAGGTAGCGGATGGTTTCGTCGACCACCACGAGGCCGACGCCTTCGACATCCTGGCTCTCCGGCCCGGCCGTGGCCTGTGCACCGCGCAGCGGGTAGAAGCTCATCGAGAACTGGCGCAGGCCGCCCGGCGCCGAAGGCGTCGGCACCGCGACCGGAACATCGGGCGAGACCAGCCCGTCCTTGAGCGCGGCGGCCAGCTTCGGTGCCAGCTCCTCACGCAGGGTCGGCAGCATCGCCCAGATCGGAGCACCGAGATCGGCGCCGAAACCGCGCTCGCTCATCGTGGCCAATGCCCGGTTCATGTGCCGGATCTGAAGGTCGCGGTCGAGGAAGCCGAGTCCCACGGGTGCGTTCGCCAGCACGCCGTCGAGGAGCCGCGACATGCGCAGCGATTCCTGGCGTCGCACCAGCGCGAGGCGCGCGAGCAAGCCGATCGCTCCGAGCGCGGCCGCGCCCGACAGCAAGAACAGGATCAGCCCGCGGCGCTTCGTACGGATCTGGAGGTCGGCGAGCGTTTCGGCCGCCACCGCCTGCCGGGCGGCTGCCTCCATGCGGATCGCGTCCATCTGGCGTTTGCCCTCGCCGGTCCGGACGAGGTCGGTGGCCGCGTCGAAACCCTGGTCGCGCCGTGCCGCGATCACCCGCGCGGCGAAGTCCCGCTTCTGGGCGATCAGGCCCGCCAGCGACGGGCCCCCGGCCCGAACCGGCTCCTGCGCGGCTGCGCCGAGGGAGGCCAGCTCCGCCTCGATTTTGGGAAGAGCCGCCGTGTAGGGCGTCAGGTACTCGTCGCTGCCGACCAGCACGTATCCACGTTCGGAGGTCTCAAGGTCCTTCACCTCGGAGATCAGGCGTTCGACATCGGCGATGACGGCGTTGGTCCGCGCCGTTGCTGTCCGGTCGGCCTCCCCGGCCAGGTAGTTCGCCGTCCCGGCCGCGATGGCGACCAAGAGGAGGATGAAGGCCGCGGGCGAGCCGAGGAGCGCGCCCAGCGGTCCGGCGCCGCGCCAGTTGCGCCGCCGCAGGCGGAAGATCGAACCGACTCTCGGACGCGCGCTCATGTCTCGACCAGTCCCGTGCTCGCGCCGGATGCTTCAGAATCGGGCTTGCCGTGCGGCAGGGCGAGGTATTCCCGCGAGCGCATCTCGATCAGGCGGGAGACGGTCCGGTCGAACTCGAAGGCCTCCCGACCGGCCTCGGCGGTGTAGAGATCCTGCGCCTCGGCCGCCGCCGAGGCCACGAGCTTCACGTGCCGGTCGTAGAGCGTGTCGATGAGCGTGATGAAGCGCTTGGCCTCGTTGCGCTCCGCCTCGGCCATCACCGGGATCCCGTCGAGGATGATTGTGTGAAAGGCGCGGGCCAGCGCCATGTAGTCGGACGCGCCCAGGGGCTGGCGGCAGAGGTCGTCGAAGCCGAAGCGCGCCACGCCGCCCGCCGCCTCGGGGATCGCGACGTCCCGCCCATGGACCGCCACGGTCGCCGGCTGGCCCTTCGCCTTGCCGGTCAGGCCCTTGAAGGCGGCGTCGAGGGCCGCGCGGGCCTCGGGACCGGCCGGCACGTGGTACACGGCCGCCCCGCCGAGCTTTTCCAGGCGGAAATCGGTGCGCGAATCGAGGCGTAGCACATCCACGCGCTCCTTCAGCGTTGCGATGAAGGGCAGGAACAGCGCCCGGTTGAGGCCGCCCTCGTAAAGCCGGTCCGGCTCGACGTTGGAGGTCGCCACCACCGTCACACCGCGCCGGAACAGGTGACCGAACAGCCGGCCCAGCATCATCGCGTCGGCGATGTCGGTGACCGTGAACTCGTCGAAGCACAGGAGCGTGGCCTCGTCGGCGAGCTGATCGGCCACCGGCCCGATCGGATCGTCGCCCTTGGCGGTTCCGGCTTTCACGGCCTGGCGATGGGCATGGATCCGCTCGTGCGCGTCGGCCATGAAGCCGTGGAAATGGACCCGCCGCTTCGGCTCCGGTGCCGCTTCATGGAACAGATCCATCAGCATGGTCTTGCCGCGCCCGACCGAGCCCCAGATGTAGAGCCCGCGGGGTATCTCGGCCTCGTCCTTTCGGCGGAACAGCCAGCCGAGCGCGCTCGACTTGCTGGCGCGTTTGCGGCGCTGGAGGTCCTGGACAAGCCGGTCGAGGGCGCGGACGAGCCGGGCCTGCGCTGGATCCCGCTCGATGGCACCCGTGGTAACGAGGGCCTCGTAGCGCTCGTGTACCGGCCCGGGTGAAACGGCTCCGGCGCGCGCCTCCGGCGATGGCGTGATATGCAGGCCGGATCTGTCGTTCACGCCGCTGGTCCCTTGCAGCCCGCCGCTCCGCCGATCACGCGCGCCATGTCCGCGTCGACGGCGACAGACCGGGCCTCCCCTGTGCCGGGGAAGTTCAACCTGAATCAAGCCCACGATGCGCGTCCGGAGAGCGCAAGCGCTGGGATTGCCAGCCTTTCGCGAGTCAGCGCATGGCAGCCGCGCGAGCAGGCATTCCGGCAGTCTGCCGCATTGCACAATGAAACCCCGAATGCGACATCAGCCGCGGTTCTCGGGAGGGACGTCCGGATTTCTGCGCGTAAGCGCTTAGACCGGAGGCCCATCATGGCCACGTTAGCGCGTGACGAACCGGTCCGCACCGTCCGGCGCCTATGGCCGGCGGACCGTAATGCGGTTCTCGACTACTTCCTCCGCCTGGATCCCGAGACCCGGGCCAGCCGCTTCATGGGCAATGTCAGCGAGGCCGGCGTCCGCGCCTACGCCGAGCAAGCCGTCAAGGCCGACGGCATGATCTACGCCGCTTTCGTGGACGGCGTGCTTCGCGGGCTCGGCGAGCTCCGGCCGATGGGGCCGTGCCCCTCCCGCTTCGTGCTGGGCCCCCGGGCGGAAGCGGCATTCGCCGTCGAACTGGCGTTCCGCCGCCGCGGCCTCGGCGCCGATCTGTTCGCGCGGATCGCCCGCGCGGCGCGCCACCGCGGCGTCGTCGACCTGCACGTGCGCTGCCTGTCCGGAAACGGTCCGATGCTGCGGCTCGCGGCGAAGCACGGAGCGGCGCTCCAGTATGCCGGCAGCGAGATCGACGGGGCCCTCCATCTCGAGCGACCGACGCCGTTCTCGCTCTGGTACGAAGGCATCGGCGAGGCGTTCGACTTCAGCCTGGCGGTCAGCTTTCCGAACCGGACCGGCGCGACAACCTGAGGCGCCGGCTCGCGCTTCGACCGCGCAGCGCCTATCCGACGGTGTCGCCCACCAGCGCGAAGGTCAGGAGATCGACGGAGGCGGCCCCGCCGCGCAGGAGCGCGCGGGCTGCGGCATTGCCGGTCGCGCCGGTCGTCGTGACGTCATCGACCAGCAGCACCCGGCGCCCGCGGATCCGATGGGCTTCGGCGGGCGGTACCCGGAATGCGCCGCTCAGGTTCTCGGCCCGTGCCACCCGGCTCAGTCCGACCTGGGAGCGTGTCGCTCGGACACGTTCGAGGGCCGCCGGGACAAAGGGACGTTCCGCATCGACCGCGATCGCCTGGGCCAGCAGGGCCGCTTGGTTGAAGCGGCGGCGCCAGAGGCGGGCCCGATGGAGCGGTACCGGCACGAAGCATTCGACTTCGGCGATCAGGCCTCGACCACTGGCCGACATCATCCGGGCCATCACCTTCGCGAGGTC
Source organism: Methylobacterium sp. GC_Met_2 (assembly GCF_026540795.1). Classification (NCBI taxonomy): domain Bacteria; kingdom Pseudomonadati; phylum Pseudomonadota; class Alphaproteobacteria; order Hyphomicrobiales; family Methylobacteriaceae; genus Methylobacterium; species Methylobacterium sp. GC_Met_2. The sequence continues at coordinate 86,143 of NZ_JALNUM010000004.1, read as the reverse complement.
GAGACGATCCTCGTATTTCAGGCGATGCACGAGGCGCCGCGCGACCGAATCGTAGAGGGCAACCGCCCGGCACCGGCCGAAGACCGGCGGCTCGGCGATGGCGCGGGGCGAGAGCAGCGGCCCGATTCCCAGATCCACCGCGAACGGCGTCCCGTAGCGCTGGCAGACCGGTTCCTCGATCAGGCGCAGGCCCGACCAGCAACTCGAGCAAAGGGCCCCGGGATCGGCCGTCGCTGCGCCGCACCCTGAGCATGCGGGCGGGTAGATCAACGACAAAGCCCCGCGCGGAATCCCGCGCAGGGCTGTGGCAACCGTCCAGATCGCCGACATCACACGTCCGGATCGATCAGCTTGGTGTCACTGAGCCGAGACGGGCCGTGCCTGCGGGGCCATCTGCTGCTGGTCCTGGCGGGCCTGGGCATTGGCACGGTGGCGGCCGAGGGCGCAGCCGGCGGCGGCGCCGACCAAGCCGTGATGGCCGGCGTAATGGCCGGCGATGCCGCCGACGATCGCGCCCTTGATGCAGCCCTTCGCCTCTGCACCGCCCGCGGCGGTGAGGGCGGCGAGGGCCACGGCGGCTCCGATGAGCGTGCGCTTCATGAGGGTTGCTCCCAGTCAATCTCGGCCATATGGCCAGCTGCAGCAGGAACGGCAGGGCCCCTCAGTCGTTCCGCCATGCGGCCGCGGTTCACGAATCTGTGCTGTACCGGCGGCATCATGCGTCCCGGGTGCTGGCGCGAGGCTGTCGTGAGCGCCATGTGCGCCGGATGGATCTGCCCGCCACCCTGTTCGACACTCTCATCGCCCGGCAGCGGCTCACCCGCGCCGTCCGAAGCGGCTATGCCGGCTTCCTCCTCGACCGCCTGACCGAGGATCTGGACGACCGCCTCGGCGCAGTGTTGCGCAGCTTTGCGACCGTGCTGGACCTCGCCACCCCGATCCCGGCCGCCGGACCTATCCTCGCGCGCCGGTATCCGCAGGCGCAGCATGTCCGGCTTGCGCCGCTGCCAGAGCCGCGCGGCAACCGGATCGTCGGCGATCCGGAGCTGCTGCCGCTCGCACCCGACAGTTTCGACCTCGCGGTCTCGCTTCTCGCCCTCCACGGTGTGAACGATCTTCCCGGGACCCTGATCCAGCTTCGCCGGGCCCTGCGGCCGGACGGCCTGTTCGTCGGATGCCTCCTGGGCGGCGCCACACTCACGGAGCTGCGCCAGAGCTTCGGGCAGGCAGAGAGCGAGGTCGAGGGCGGGATCAGCCCCCGGGTCGCCCCGTTCGCGGCCGTGCGCGAGGCGGGTGCTCTGCTGCAGCGGGCGGGTTTCGCGCTTCCGGTCGCCGATACCGACACCCTGACGGTGCGCTACGCCGATCCGTTCAGCCTGATGCGGGACCTGCGCGCCATGGGTATGACCAACGTCCTCACCGAGCGGCGGCGGACTCCGCTGCGCCGGGCGACGCTCTTGCGGGCTGCGGAGATCTATGCGGCGCGCTTCGCGGACCCGGACGGGCGCGTGCGGGCAACCTTCGAGGTGCTGTGGCTTTCGGGCTGGGTGCCGCATGCCAGCCAGCAGAAGCCACTGCGGCCGGGCAGCGCCAAGTCACGCCTCGCCGACGCTCTCGGAACGATCGAGATGAAACCGGAGGCACCAGAAGCGCCATGAAGACACCCGGACCCGACCATCCGATCACCGTCACCCCGGAGCCGCGCCGCGTCCGCGTCATCGTGGCCGGCACGGTCGTGGCGGACACGCGCGACGCCCTGCGGCTGGAGGAAGCGCGATATCCCCCGGTCTTCTACGTTCCGCGCCGCGATACGCTCGCAGACGCCTTCGTGCCGTCGGCGCGCACCAGCCACTGCCCGTACAAGGGCGACGCTGGCTACTTCGATCTCTCGGTCGCCGGGACTCGGCGTCCCGATGCGGTGTGGAGTTACGAGGCGCCCTACCCGGCTGTCGAGGCGATCCGCGAGCACGTGGCGTTCTATCCGGATCGGGTCGACGCCATCGAGGTCGTTGACTGATCGACCCGCCGGTCGGAGCGACTAGATGCGGTCCAAGCTCCAGAAGCCGTGTTTGCGGCCGTGGTCGCGTTTCAGCTTCGCGCGGTAGCCTGCAGGGTCCGGCTCGATCACATCGGCCTCAAGCCTCTCCGCCAAGCCGTCGAGTTCCGCAAGATAACGCGCGGCGTGCGGGTAGGCCGGGCTGCGGCCGTAATCGAGGATCCCGTCGATCAGGCGTCGATACAGGATCGTGGCGGCCAGGGGATGGTCCTGGGCCAGCACGTCGGCAGCCGGAGCCAGGATATTGTACTGCAAGGCTCCGTTCCACACCGTCGGATGATCCGTCACCAGACGGGCGGCGCGTCGTAAATCCGGCCACGTGGTCAGGAACGCGAGGGCCCGGTGCGGATCCGGAAAAGCGCCGGCGTGGTCCAGCGCCCGGTGCAGCGCCTCCTCGTCCTCGAAATCGGGCAGCTTGGCGAGGAAGCTGCGCAGCATGGGGGCGTCGAGCTCCTGTTCGAAGCGGCCCCACCGCAGATTTTGCGCCTCCGCAATCCGGCCGAGTGCGTCGAGGATCTCGATCTCGACCACCAGCCGCTCGCGCTCTGGAACGCGCGGGTCGAAGTTTGCGATCAGGTCTGCCCGTGTGGTCGTGCGGCGTGCGTTGGGCTCCTGCTTGCGCCGGATCCAATCGAGCGCTTCCTGCGCGCGGCCCACGCCGAGCAGACGTTTGGCGATCTCGGTCCGGTTCTCGGACCCGGGTGCGATCTGGCTCTCGAGCGCCACGTAGGCCTCGGAATCACCGCGGCGGTCGGCGATGGCCTGACGCAGGCGCAGGATCTCCGTCTTGTTGTCCAGCTGGTATGCGGCTGCGCGCTTCTGCCCTTGGCCGGTTTCGGGACGCGCGACCGCTTCGGCGAGTCGCCCATCGATCTCCGCGAGGGAGTCCACCGGCAGGACCGACACGGTCTCGCCCAGGAGGGCGCCGAGCGGCCCGAACGGATCGTCGGTGAACGGGCGCACGAGGCCCAGTGCGACACGCGACGCGGCTTCGGGCGGCAACGCGCCCGCGATCTCGACGTAGGCCGCGGAGGCGCGCTCGAAGATGCCCTGAATCGCACCGTTGCCGTCGTCCACCCGGTCGAGCACGAGGTCGGCGGCTTCGAGGAACCGGCGGAGCCGGTCGAGGGCGGCGCCGGGATCGAGGGGCCGGAGCTCGTTCACGATCACCGTGACGACGGCGCTGAGGTCGGCCGCGAAGGCCCGGCGCTTCTGCCAATCGATGTAGCTCCGCGCGCCTTCGAGCGCCGTCAGCCGCCGGTCGACGATCGCGGCAACGGCCTCCGGCCCCTGGAGCGAAGCGAGCGCCGCACTGACCAGCTTCTTGAAGCCGGGATTGCGCGCCGTCTCGCCCAGGATGAGGCCGATCAGGCGGTCGAGGCCAAGCGCCGCTAGGCTCTCGGGCGATGGCGTGGTGCGCCGCGTGCCCTTCGGCAGGGGCGTCTTCGAAGGCACCGTGGAAGGCACCGGGGAAGACACCTTGGAAGGCGCCTTGGGGGGCGCCTCCGGCTTCACCGCTCGCGTTCGCGCCACGACCACTCCTGTGGATGCGCACGTATCCGCATGGCCGCCGCGCGGTTCTACTCGACGACCTTGGCGCGCGGCCGGTCGCTGCCCTGGGCGGTCTCGTCGTGCCAGCCGCCGGCCTGATCCTGATAGCGGATCCCCTCGGTCGAACCCGGCACCTGCTGCTCGGCCGCCGCGGCCTGGGCCGCCTGAAGCGCCTCCTCCCGGCTCGGGAAGGTCTCGGAGAATACGTCGCCGACCTTGTAGGCGAAGCCACCGTCGTGCTCGACGATGCGATAGGTAACCTCAGACATCACGCCTCCTGTACGCGCCCATGATCGTTGAGCGCGAACCCGCCGGACGCGCCACGGTTCCAGCGCGTGCCCGGCACCGGCCTCCGATCCGCCGGAAAGTCGCGCTAGGGCGGTGCGATCCCGGTTGGCCCAAGATGACGATGCAGTTCCGAACGATCCTTGCCCTCACACTTTTCCTGGCCGCGCGGCCGGCCAGCGCCGAGGAGGGGTTCTTCGACACGCTGTTCGGCGGCTCCTCGCGGGGGGCACCGCCCAACCCCTTTGCGTCGAACTACCCGTCGGCCCCGCCGACGGCGGACGAGGTCCGGGCCGAGCGCCACAGGCGGGCCGGACGCGGTGAGCGCGGGACTCAGGCCGCGCCGCTGCCCCCGGGCCGCGTCCCCGAGGAATGAACTTCAGAGCGCTCTCCGCCGAAGTGGACGTCGGTTCGGCGCGAGAGAGCCCATCGAAACAAAGGCTTAGAGCTGCGCACGATTGCAACGCGATCGGGCACGGCCCTAGCCGTCGCCCATGACGCCAGCGGCGTCCTGCGCCTGGAGCACGTCCGGGCGCGGCATCGAGATGATGTTGTAGCCGGCATCCACGAAGTGGACCTCGCCGGTCACGCCGCCGGAAAGCGGCGACAGCAGGTAGAGGGCCGAGCCGCCGACATCCTCCATGCTGACCGTACGCCGCAGCGGGGCGTGGGCGCGCTGATGGTTGAACATCAATCGGGCATCGGCGATCCCGGCGCCGGCCAGGGTGCGCATCGGACCGGCCGACAGAGCGTTCACGCGGATTCCATCGGGCCCGAGGTCGCTGGCCAGATAGCGGACCGAAGCTTCGAGGGCCGCCTTGGCGACCCCCATTACGTTGTAGTTCGGCATGACGCGCGTCGAGCCACCGTAGGTGAGCGTCAGCAGGGACCCGCCCTGCTTCATCCGCCGGGCGGCGCGCTGGGCGATTTCCGTGAAGGAGAAGCACGAGATCGTCAGGGTGCGCGCGAAATTCTCGCGCGTGGTAACGTCGACGTAGCGGCCCTTGAGCTGCGCCTTGTCGGAGAAGCCGATGGCGTGGACCACGAAGTCGAGTTCGCCGCCGAACCGTGCGTCGAGCGCCTCGAACGTGGCGTCGACCGAGGCGAGATCCTCGACGTCGCAGGGCAGGACGACATCGGAATTGAGCTGTGCGGCGAGCGGGGTCACGCGACGACCCAAGGCCTCGCCCTGATACGTGAAGGCGAGCCGGGCTCCCTCGACGTGCAAAGCCTTGGCAATACCCCAGGCGATCGAGTGATCGTTGGCGACGCCCATGATCAGGCCGCGCTTGCCCGCCATCAATCCTGTCATGCCGACACATGTCCCGAACGAGCGCACCGACCCCCGATCCGAGGGCGGGCCGCGATGCGCTCGACCGAACCGCGGCAGGGTGCCTTACCGCGCCTCGCCCCATGCTCCAAACGCGCCAACGCTGTACAACCGACAAAAAAGCCCCGCCTGTCGGCGGGGCGTTTACGAACCTGCGCGCAGAGTCAGAAGTAGCCTTCGGTCTCGGCACTCGCCTCGTCGATGAGCGCCTGCTTCGCGTAGATCGCCGCACATCCGGCGATCATCAAACCGCTCAGCGCTCCGAGGATGAACGTCCCCATGGCCACCACCAATCCTTGACCCGAGGTAAACGGCGTCCAGGCGCGGGAGGTTCCGGTAGACGCGGTCAGGCGTCGACGTGCTTCAACACCAGGGTCGCGTTCGTCCCGCCGAACCCGAAGGAGTTTGTCAGGACATGGCTGAGCTTGGCGTTGTCCCGGCGCGCCCGCAGGATCGGCATGTCGGCGAAGGCGGGGTCGAGCTCGTCGATATGCGCGCTTTCGCAGATGAAGCCGTTGTTCATCATCAGCAGGCTGTAGATCGCCTCCTGCACGCCGGTGGCACCCAGCGAGTGACCGGTGAGGGACTTGGTGGCGGCGATCGGCGGACAGGAATCGCCGCGACCGAACACCTCGCGGATCGCCTCGATCTCCTTGTCGTCGCCCACCGGCGTCGAGGTGGCGTGGGGATTGATGTAATCGATCCGCGCGCCCTTGAGCCCCTCGATCGCCTGACGCATGCAGCGCACCGCGCCCTCGCCGGAGGGCGCCACCATGTCGTGCCCGTCCGAGGTCGCGCCGTAGCCGGCGATCTCCCCGTAGATGCGTGCGCCGCGCGCCTTGGCGTGCTCCAGCTCCTCCAGCACGAGGACGCCAGCGCCCCCGGCGATGACGAAACCGTCGCGGTTGGCGTCATAGGCGCGGGAGGCCCGGGACGGCGTATCGTTGAACTTCGACGACATGGCGCCCATCGCGTCGAACAGCACCGAGAGCGTCCAGTCGAGATCCTCGCAGCCGCCCGCGAAGATGATATCCTGCCGCCCGCCCTGGATGATCTCGGCGGCGTTTCCGATGCAGTGGTTCGACGTGGCACAAGCCGAGGAGATCGAATAGTTCACGCCGCGGATCTTGAACCACGTGGCGAGTGTCGCCGAGGCGGTCGACGACATCGCCTTCGGCACCGCGAACGGGCCGATCCGCTTCGGGCCCTTGTCGCGGGCGATGGCGGCGGCTTCGACGATCACCCGGGTCGACGGACCGCCCGAGCCCATGATGATGCCGGTGCGCTCGTTCGAGACATCGCCCGATTCCAGCCCCGCATCGGCGATCGCCTGATCCATGGCGACGTGGTTCCAGGCGGTGCCGCCGCCGTGGAAGCGCATGGCGCGCCGGTCCACCACACCCTCCGGATCGAGGGTCGGCGCGCCGGAGACCTGGCTGCGGAAGCCGTGCTCGACGTAGCTGGCATCACGCGCGATGCCAGAGCGGGCTTCGCGCAGGGAGGCCAGCACCTCCTGCGTGTTGTTGCCGATGGACGAGACGATGCCCATCCCGGTGATGACGACGCGGCGCATGATGGTGACGATACCTCCGTCGCGGCGTCGCTCGCGCGCGCCACGTCCCGGTCAGCTAAGATGACGCGGCGACAATCTCAACTGCTGAAGCCGCCGGACGTTGCGGTCGAGCTGCAAACGGCGCCGCCGGAGCGGATTATTCAGCTCTGGAACAGGCCGACGCGCATGTCCTGGACTTGGTAGACCCGCTCGCCATCCGCCTCAAGCCAGCCATCACCGATCCCGAGCACGAGCTTTCCCTGCCGGACGCGCTTGACGTCGACGTTGTAGACGACCCGCTTCATCGACGGCAGCACCTGGCCCGCGAGCTTCACCTCGCCCACGCCCAGCGCCCGCCCGCGGCCCGGCGAACCCAGCCATCCGAGATGGAAACCCAGCATCTGCCACAGCGCGTCGAGACCCAGGCAGCCCGGCATCACGGGGTCGCCCTGGAAATGGCAGGGGAAGAACCAGAGGTCGGGACGGATGTCGAGCTCCGCAGTCACATGGCCCTTGCCATGGGCGCCCCCGCCGGTACCGATCGACGTGATCCGGTCGAACATCAGCATCGGTGGCAGGGGCAGCTGCGCGTTCCCGGACCCGAAGAGCTCGCCTCGCCCGCAGGCCAGAAGGTCCTCGTAGGAGTAGTGCGACCGGCGGCTCGCGTTCGGCCCGGAGTTGTCGGCGTCTGGCGGCATTGCGTTGGCTATGTCCTCGGATTCCGGATGCGGCGTGCTTGCGCTTGGCGATGGCCGCCCCTCATGTGGCGCGCGGGGTAGCACGGGGCGTTGCACCTTCAAAGCCGCCGGCCGGGGGGCCGCGTCGGTGCGGTGCGGCAACGCTCGGGTTGCGACCACATGACCAGTTCCATATACTGGCTGGAATCTTCCGAGGCCCCCCGTCGAGCGTTCAGTCCAGCAATGTCCGAACCGGTGCCCTTCCAGGCCGTCTTCAACGGGCGAGTCCCCCTCCCCCAGCTGGAGGCCAACGGCATGCCGCGCCGCGGCTGCCCGCTCTCCGATCTGCGCGATCGTCTGCGCCGGGCGGGTCTGCGGCCCACGCGGCAGCGCCTGTCCCTGGGCTGGCTTCTGTTCGGCCGCGGCGACCGTCACCTGACGGCGGAGATGCTGTACGACGAAGCCATGCGCGCCAAGGTGCCGGTCTCGCTGGCGACGGTCTACAACACCCTGCACCAGTTCACCGAGGCCGGGCTCCTGCGCCAACTCGCGCTCGACGGGTCGAAGGCCTATTTCGACACCAATCCGAGCGAGCACCACCATTTCTACCTGGAGGATGAGAGCCAGGTGATCGACATGCCCGATTGCGGGATCACGGTGGACTCGTTGCCCGAGGCTCCCGAGGGCATGGAGATCGCCGGCGTCGAGGTGATTGTCCGCCTGCGTCGCACCCGGCCGAACGGACGCCGCCAGGGCTGAGCTGGCGGATTAACAACCACCATCTATGAAGGGGCCCGGCATATCGTCCGGGCCTTTTACGTTTGTCCGCCTGCTAGAGCGCTCTGCGCCGAAGTGGACACCGGTTCGGCGGAAGAGAGCGCGCATAAACAAAGGCTTAGAGTGGGGCTCGATTGCAACGCGATCGGGCACCGCTCTAGTCCACGACTTCGTTCGGATAGACGCCCCACAAACGATTCTGGCGGATGTAGCCGTCCACGTCCCGCTTGTTGGGGAGCGCCACGATCAGTCGGCACCACGAGCCGGTGCAGCTCTTCACACTGCCGATCACACCCGTCTGGAGCTTGGCCTCGTCGTCGGCACCGTCATCGGCCTTGGCGCGCAGCGACACGGCGGCCTTCTCGACGCCCTTGTCGGGGCCGGCATTGACGATGGCGGTGCGCCGCCCGGACAGCAGCGAGTGCAGGACCCAACCCTCGGTTCCCTCCGAATCGCGGATCCGGCGCCAGGTCTCGAACTCGCCGACGATCTCGACGGGGAGCCCGGCCCGCTGGAATACCCACAGCGTCCGGTGGTCCTTGGAGGGCCCCTCACGCAGGTTGACGCGATCGGTCTTGAGGCTCGCGTAGCGCGGCAGCGGCAGCTTGGTCACAGGACCGATCCCGGTCTCGATCGGTGCCGCGGGCGCCGCCGCCGCTTCGATCGCGGAGCCGCCCGCCAACAGCGCCGCGACGGCGAGGCTGAGGCGTAACACGCGCATGGTCGTCTCCCTGTCCGGACGGGCCCGATGGTGGTGAATGGGCCTGTCGAAAGCGTGGCTCTTTCGGCGTGCGGACCGTGCCCGCATCCGATTGTGTTCCGGCCCACCTCTGGTAGAGAGTCCCATGGGCCGGGACAGGCTCCGGAACCGGCGCCGCGCGACCGATCCTGTCTGGCCGAATTCGGTTAACGGACGCTTGCGCGGGGCGATCCCGCCGGGCGCCGCGACCACGGCCGCAGAGCTGACGGGGAGAGAGACGTGTCGAAGCGCAAGCCGCTGGTGGTCGTGACGCGGCGGCTGCCGGATGCCGTCGAGACGCGGATGCGCGAGCTGTTCGACGTCCGCCTCAGTACCGACGATGCGCCGATGGTGGCCGACACGATGGCGGCAGCCCTGCGCGAGGCCGATGTCCTCGTCCCCACCGTCACCGACGAGATCGACGCGGGGCTGATCGCCCAGGCCGGGCCGAACCTGCGGCTCATCGCCAATTTCGGCAACGGCGTCGATCACATCGACGTCGCGGCGGCGCTGGAGCGCGGCATCACGGTCACCAACACGCCCGGCGTGCTGACCGAGGACACCGCCGACATGACGATGGCGCTGATCCTCGCCGTGTCCCGCCGGGTCGCCGAGGGCGCGCGGATCATCCCGGATGACGAGTGGACCACCGGCTGGTCGCCGACCTGGATGCTCGGACGGCGCATCACCGGTAAGCGGCTCGGCATCGTCGGCATGGGCCGCATCGGGCAGGCGCTCGCCAAGCGCGCCCGGGCGTTCGGCTTGCAGGTCCACTACCACAACCGCCGCCGGGTGCCGGCCGCCATCGAAGGCGCGCTCGACGCGACCTACTGGGAGTCCCTCGACCAGATGCTGGCGCGGGTCGATATCGTGTCGGTCAACTGCCCGCATACGCCGGCCACCTACCATCTGCTCTCGGCGCGGCGGCTCAAGCTGCTCAAGCCCGAGGCCGTCGTGGTCAACACCGCCCGCGGCGAGGTGATCGACGAGAACGCGTTGGCGCGGCTGATCGAGGGCGGCGAAATCTCGGCCGCCGGCCTCGACGTGTTCGAGCAGGAGCCGGCCGTGAGCCCGCGGCTCGTGAAGCTCGCCCGCCAGGGCAAGGTCGTCCTGCTGCCCCATATGGGCTCGGCGACCTACGAGAGCCGCATCGACATGGGCGAGAAGGTCATCATCAACATCAAGACCTTCATGGATGGCCACCGGCCGCCGGACCGGATCCTCCCCAGCATGCTCTGACGAGGCCTCGGTCGATCGTTACAGGACGTCGCCGGTCACCGCCGGACGCTTCATCGCCTGGACGCCTTGGAACAGGCGTTCACTGGTGAGTTTCAGGAAGTAGAAGCCGAATTCCGGGTTCTGGTAGTAGAGCTGCTTCACGTCGGAATAGGTTACACACAGCGCGTGTCCGGCCTCGATGCAGACCAGCGAGGCCGTGCGGGCATTGCCCGGCGACAGGAGACCGAGCTCGCCGACGATCCCGCCGGCCCGGACCTCGATGTCGACCTCCGGAATCCGAAAGACGCCGCTCTCGACGTAGTACATCTCGTCGGCGGAATCGCCCTTGCGGAAGACCACCTCGCCGATGCCGAACGGGCGCCGTGAGCCGAACGGACGCAGCCATTCGAGCGAAAGATCGCCGCCGACCGCTGTCTCGACATCGCGGACGAGCCGGAGCATCTGCCAGAGCCGGTAGGCGTTGAACGGCATCTGGATCAGCTCGGTCAACACCACCGGCATGCTGCCGATCATGCTGCCGTAGGTGATCACCACGCAGCTCGCGCAGAGCGAGATGATCCGCAGCGGGATCATCGTGCTCATGGCGGTGGCCGAGATCGTCAATACCGTGCCGAGGTAGCCGATCGCCTCGATCCAATCCATGGTCGTCCCCCTGAAACACAAGAGGGGGATGCCCATCCCGCTCGATCTGGGCAAGCGGCTCGGACGGCTGCCCGGTCTGCGCGGCTCAGGCCGTGCCCGAGCGGATACGCGTCGCGACGGCTACGGCGGCGCGCGCGCCCTCGGCGAAGGCGCCCCCCACCGTGCCCCATTGCTCCCGGGACAGCGCCTCGCCGGCAAACCACACCGTGCCGCCGACGGGTTCATGCAGACGCTGTCGGGCCGGTGCATGGCCCGGCGGGACGACAGCCCAGGAGCCCCGCGACCAAGGATCGTGGCGCCACGTGCTCACCGCCGGGATACTCAGGTCGCGCACGCGGTGATGACCGAACAGATCGGCCAGCACCGCCCGGACATGCCGGCGCACGCCGTCCACCCCCGATCCTGCGGCATCGAGTGCCGCGGCCTCGCGCAGGTCGAGTTCGTAATAGTGGAACGGCGTGCCGTCGATGCGCGTCAGCAGGCCCGGCGGCGTGCGGCGCCGGCCATGGATCGCGGCCAGACGGTCGCGACCGCGAAACGGGCTCGACGGCCAGTGCAGCACCGCGTGCTCGTAGATGCCGGTGGTGAAACCGTCGATCGCGGCACGGACCGCGTTGGGCAGCGGCGGCGTGAAGGCCGGCCCGTCGCGCAGCACCATCATCGGGATGGTCACGATCAGCGCCCGCGCCCTGTAGCTGGTGCCGTCCGCGGTCCCGAGCCTGACCCGACCGCCCGACCAATCGATCCGTGTCACGGCCTGCGCCAGCGCCACCGGCAGCCCGTCGGCGAGGCGGGCCAGATAGTTGCCGTAGCCATCGGCCAGGAAGAAGTTGTCGCTGTACTCCATGCTGGGAAAGTCGTTGAGCGAGACCTGCTCGAGCGGCCGGCCGGAGACGAGGCCGTGAACCTGCGCCACCCGGGACCCCCAGGGACCGAGACCCGGCGGGAGCGCGCGCGCGGCGGGCCGGTCGTCCCCGGGCTGCGCGGCGCCCCCGGTCATGGCCCGGTCGGCCCGCGCGAAAGCCCGGGCGTTGGCCCGGACCTCATCCGCACGCCCGGGCCGGCGTCCGACCCAGACATGGCTTTCCTGGGGTGCCCGGCGCAGCCGCTCGCCCCTTGCGCGGCCCAGGGCCACCAGGGGATTGATCGGTCCGGCATGCAGCCAGTGAGCGCCGAGATCGAGGGCATGGCCGCGCAGGGCCACCGTGAGGGCCCGGCCACCGACCCGGTCGCGGGCTTCGAGCACGGCTACGGATACGCCCCGGGCCTGCAGCGTCCGGGCCGCGCCGATGCCCGCTGCGCCCGCGCCGATGATCAGCACCTCCGGCGCCTCCGGAAGCGGCGTGAGCCGGGGCCGGTAGGCGGGCTGCATCGGCGGATCGGCGACGCGGGGGCCGGCTGATCGTGGGACCGGGGTCTCTCGTGTTGCGTCCTGCACGCGCACTCCTTCGTTCCCTCGTCGGCCCTGCGGCACGGGCAGCCTTGCGCCGCCGGCCGCGCCGCTCCACAACGCGCCGGCGCCGCGACCTGCGGCGACCGGAACACACCCGATGCTCGTCGAGTCCGCCGCGGCGGCTGTGCGCCAGACCTTCTCGCCTCCCCTGCGGGCGATCCTCTGGAAATCCCTCGGTCTGACTCTCGGACTCCTGATCCTGGTCTGGCTCGGCCTGACCCGGTTGGTTCAGGCGTTCCAGGCCAGCCATCACATCTCGTCCCAGTACCCGATCCTCGACACCCTCGCCTACTACTTCGCCGGCTTCGGCCTGTTCGTCGCACTGGCTTACCTGATGCCGGCGATCTCGATCCTGGTGGCGGGTTTCTTCCTCGACGACGCGGCCGAGATCGTCGAGCGAACGGATTTTCCGGGTGACCCGCCGGGGCGTGCCATGCCGCTCGGCACCGCGATGCTGTACGCCGTCCGCTTCGCCGGGGTGACGCTGCTCGTCAATCTCGCGGCGCTCGTGATCTTCTTCGTCCCCGTGATCGGGATCGTGGCCTTCTTTGCCGCCAATGCCTATCTGCTGGCCCGGGAATATTTCGAGATGGCAGCGGCCCGGTTCCGGCCGTTGCCGGAGGCTGCCGCCATGCGCCGCGCCTTCTCGGTGCGGACCCTCGGCGCCGGTTGTCTGCTGTCGGCGATGATGGTCGTGCCGATCGTCAACCTGCTGACGCCGCTGTTCGGCATCGCCCTGATGGTCCACTTGCACAAGCGCCTCAGCCGAAATCTGCGCCTCGCTGCACCCGGCACGCCGGAGCGGGTGATGCGGCCATAGCCCGCTCTGGCCGCGACGGGGTTTGCCCGCTACTTTCACCGGAGCCGGGCGGGGCCGGGGCGGAGAGCCGATCGATGAAGGCGCACGACGCGGCGCAGGACGTTCCCCCGCCCCCCGGCATCGTGCCGTTCCTCCTTGTCGGCCTCGTGGTGATCGGGCTGGTGGGCTGGGGCGGCTATGGCCATTGGCGGCGGGACTCTGAGGCGAGCGCGACGCTGGAGCGGATCAAGGCCCTCGTGCCGCAGGTTCGCCTCGTCACGGTCGAGCGCGCCGAGGGACCGCTCGATCTCGTGCTCCCGGGCGAGATGCAGGCTTTCACGACAGCGGCGATCGCAGCCCGGGCCACCGGCTATATCGCTGAGCGCCGTGTCGACATCGGCTCGCGCGTGAAGGCCGGCGACCTGTTGCTGCGGATCGCGGCGCCGGATCTCGATCAGCAACGCGCCCAGGCCGAGGCGCAGGTCGGCCAGCTGAAGGCACAGCTTCTCCAGGCGCAGGCGCAGGTCGAGCAGGCCCGCGCCAACGTGAATCTCGCCAACCTCACCAACAACCGGACCTCGACGCTCGCCGTGCAGGGCTGGGCCTCCCGCCAGAACGCCGACACCTCGCAGGCCGGCGTCCTGTCGCAGGCCGCGACCCTCGCAGCCGCCGAGGCCGGGGTGAAGGTGGCGACCGCCAACATCAAGTCGCAGGAGGCCGTGGTCGACCGGCTGAAAGCGCTAACGGCATTCGAAAACGTCGTGGCGCCCTTCGACGGGGTCGTCACGATCCGCAACGTCGATGTCGGTGACCTCGTCCGCGCCGATAACGGCGGCACATCGCTGCTGAGCATCGATCAGGACAGCACCCTGCGCATCACCGTGAACGTGCCCCAGAACGACGCAGTCGGCGTCAAGCCCGGAGTCGGGGCGGTGATCACGGTGCCGCAGCTTCCCGGCCGGACCTTCGACGGCTTCGTGGAGCGCAGCTCGGTCGCCCTGAACGCCGCCTCGCGGACGCTGACCACGCAGGTCGACGTGCCCAATCCCGACCGGCAGCTGCGGGCCGGCTTCTACGCCCACGTGACCCTGAAGATCCCGCGCTCGGAACCGGCAGTCTCGGTGCCCGCGGAGGCGACGGTGTTCAATACGAACGGCCTCCAGGTCGCGCAGGTCGGCGATGATGACCGGGTGACATGGCGGACGGTCAAGATCCGGCGGGATCTCGGGCGCACCCTCGAGCTCGAATCGGGTTTGGCGGCGGACAGCCGCATCATCTTCAGCCCGCCGCCGGAGCTTCGCGACGGTCAGGCGATCGAGCGCCTGACGACACCGCCGGAGCCGACGCCGATGCGGTCGGCTCAGCGCTGAGCAGTTCGGCCGGTCTCAGTTCACCCGGACGACGAGCTTCATCTTCGGGTGGATTCCGCACAAAACCTGGAACGAGCCGCGTTCGGTGAAGGTGATCGGCACGCGGCTGCCCGGTTCCTGATCGCCAGAATCGAAATTGAACGTCTCCGACTCGACGAAGACATGGTGCAGCAGGTCGCTATCGTCGTTGACGAAGGTCACCACTTCGCCCCGGGCAACCGCGAGATTGTCGGGATGGAACATCCGGCCCTTCTGGGAGACCAGGATGCCCGATGCCTGAAGCTGCTCCGTGACGAGCAATCCGCCGGCTGCACCGAGAACCAGGGCCAGCACCACGGAGACCGAAGTCGGGCGCCGGAGGCTTAATGCGATCCGTACGACGGAAGCGGACATGTGATCCCTCGGCTTTCGAGGAACAGCTTCGCACAGACTTCCTTGAAAATTCATTCCTCGATACCCGCATTCAGCGCGCTTTGTGCGGCTCATTCCGAAAATGACCTCATTTTCGCATGTGCGTTTAAATCGAATTGGCGGGAGTGCGAGCTAAGCGCCTCTTAATATGTCGCAACTACAGATAGTCGGACGTGTGGGGCGACGGCCGGTGCGATGCAAGATCCCGAGACGGCAACGGAGACCAGGAGCCCGGCGAAGCCGTCGGCCACGGCGCGTGGCCTCTCGGGTTTCTTCACCACGGTCCGCGGCCGGATCTTCGTCGCGTTCCTGAGCATGAGCCTGCTCTCGGGTGCGCTTGGGCTCTACGCGGTGGTCGCGATCTCGCACATCGGCACTCTGGTCAATCGGACCTACGACGAGTCGCTGATGTCCATCAATTATGCCCGGGCGACAGCGGCCGACTTCGCCAAGATGCGCACGGCTTTCGCCCGGCGGATGCACCTGCGCAACGAGGCCGAGACGGCCAAGCTGAATGCCGAGATCGCGGATCTGTCGACGACGCTGGCCGAGGATCTGACGATCGCGGTCGAGCGCTCGCAGTCCGACCGGGCGGTGCGGACCGCCGGAGCGGTTCAGGCTGCGGTGAGCGCGTGGGAGGAGATGCGGCGCACGTTCGATCCGTCGACGGCCCGCCCGGAGCGCTGGGACGCCCTGGATCAGAAGGCCAACGCGGTCGACAATCAGATCGACCTGCTCGTGAACTACACGGCGGGCGACGGCTTCACGTTCCGGCAGGCGGCGCGCTTCCTGGTGGCGCGGGAAATGCGCGTCAACGCAATTGCGGCGGTGCTGGCGATCGTCGCCTGCGGGCTCGTCGCGTGGCTGCTCAACCGGCGCATCACCGGGCCCCTCGCGGCGGCCTCCGCGGCCGCGGAGCGGATCGCCAGCGGCCGTCTTGAGGACCGCATCCCATCCGGCGGCCGGGACGAACTCGGCAGTCTGCTCCGCTCCATGGCGGTGATGCGCGACAACATCCAGGCCATGATGGCCCGGGAGGTCAGTCAGCGCCGCCGCGCCGAGGCGCTCGTCACGGACGCGCTTCAGACCTCGCGCGAGGGCGTCGTGGTGGTCGATGCGGCGGGACGGATCGCGCTGGCCAACGCCCAGGCCCAGAAATTCTTCGCGGGGCTGGGCGAGGCGATCGAGGCCGGGATCTCCCTCTGGGGGAACCCGGAGACCACCGAATCGGCGCGACCGAAGCCCCACGGCGATTGCTTCCTGGCGCTCGCCCGCGACGGCGATATCCGGCTGGCGGACGGCCGGTGGCTCCGGGTCAGCCGCAGCGCCACCCAGCAGGGCGGCTTCATCGCGGTGTGCAGCGACATCAGCCTGCTCAAGGAGCAGGAGGATCGCCTGACCGCCACCAACCTCCGCCTCGACGCCGCCCTGGACAACATGTCCCAGGGCCTGTGCCTCTACGATGCGCAGGACCGCCTGATGGTGGTCAACCGCCGGTACAGCGAGATCTATGGCTTGGTCCCCGGTGCGGTCGAGCCCGGCATGACCGCCGTGGAGGTGATGAACGTCTGCCTCCGAGCCGGCAACCATCCGGGCTGCGATATCGAATCCTTGCTCCGCGCGCAGCGGGAGGCGTTCTACGGCGGCGTCTGGCACACGCATTTCCAGGAATTGTGCAACGGACGCATCGTCGCGATCGAGCGCCGCAAGACGGCCGATAACGGGTTCGTCGCTACCTACGAAGACGTGACAGAGCGGCGGCAGGCCGAGGCGCGCATCGCCTTCCTGGCGCATCACGACATGCTCACCGGTCTGCCGAACCGCATCGCCCTCGGCCAGCAGATCGAGGTGGCGATGGCGCAGGCGGGCCGTGATTACGGCTTCGCGGTCTTCGCCGTCGACCTCGATGATTTCCGGCCTGTGAATGAGACGCTGGGGCACGGCGTCGGCGACGAGTTGCTTACCGCAGTGGCGAACCGTCTGACCGCCTGCGTGCGCGAGATCGACTGCGTCGCCCGCCTGGGCGCCGACGAGTTCATTGTGATCCAGCGCGGCATCGACCGGCCCGAGGACGCCGCGGTCCTCGCCCGGCGGATCATCGAGGTGGTGAGTGCGCCCTACAGTCTGAGCAGCCACGAGATCAGCGTCGGTCTGACCATCGGCATCACCCTGGCGCCAAGCGACGGGACGAGCTGCGAGAAACTCCTGAAGAACGCCGAGGTCGCCCTCGACCGCGGCAAGTCCGAGGCGCGGGGCTCGTTCCGATTCTTCGAGCCCGAGATGGATGCGCGCCTGCAGGCCCGCCGGGTGCTGGAGCGGGACCTGCGCGAGGCTTTGGCCCGCGAGTCGTTCGAGGTCTATTACCAGCCGATCTACAGCCTCGACGCCGACCGGATCTGCGGATTCGAAGCCCTGTTGCGCTGGGATCACCCGGTTCGGGGTTTCATTTCCCCGGCCGAGTTCATCCCGATCGCGGAGGAACTCGGTCTGATCGTTCCGCTCGGCGAGTGGGTGCTGCGCCGGGCCTGCGAGGAGGCGGCGCGCTGGCCGGACGGGCTCAAGGTCGCGGTCAACGTGTCGGCGGTGCAGTTCACCTCGGCGAGCCTCGTCAACGTCGTGCGCGAGGCGCTGCGCCGGACCGGCCTGCCCGGCCGGCGGTTGGAGCTGGAGATCACCGAATCGGTGCTGGTGGCCAATCCCGGCGCCACGACTGCGATCCTGCACAGCCTCAAGGCGCTCGGTGTCCGCGTCGCCATGGACGATTTCGGCACCGGCTACTCGTCGCTGAGCTACCTGCGCAGCTTCCCGTTCGACAAGATCAAGATCGACCAGTCCTTCGTGCGCGATCTGTGCATCAAGGACGGGACGGATTTCATCGTGCGGGCGGTGATCGGACTCGGCGCCAACCTGGGCATGACCACCACGGCAGAGGGTGTCGAGACCGAGGCGCAACTTGCCGTTCTGCGCGCCGAGGGCTGCGACGAGGTGCAGGGCTATCTCTTCAGTCGACCCGTGCCCGTCTCGGAGGTCAACGCGGTGATCCTCCGCTGGAATGGGGCCAGCCGCGCGATCGCGTGAGCGCAAGGTCCACTCGCTTTTCCCCCCTTACGGCTACGGGCTCCACAGGTTTGGGGCTTGAGGCTGATGACAGAGCGCGACCGTCCCCTCTCCCGCTCGGGAGGGGACCCGCGCCCCTTCTAGTTGACGACTGAGCCGTCGCAGACAGCAAACCTGTGTAGCCGGTAGCCCCTTGCGGGGAAGGGCCAGGGGTGTGGGTGGTTGAGGATTGAGCGCCCCGGTGCCTCCTGCACCACCCCCACCTCCAACTCCTCCCCGCAAGGGGGAGGAGAGCGCCCTACGGTGAGCGAAGTTCGAACAGCGTTGCTTCGTCGCGAGACGGGAGGAGCGCCGAGCCCCTGCCCTACTCCGCCGCGTCGAGCCGCGGGCGCTCGACATGGCTGCGCTCGGCCTTCACCAGCTCGGCGGTGCGGAACGCCACCTCCAACGCCTGCTCCGCGTTGAGCCGCGGGTCGCAGTAGGTGTGGTAGCGGTCCTGCAGGTCGTCGGCCGTCAGCGCCCGGGCACCGCCGGTGCATTCGGTGACGTCCTTGCCGGTCATCTCCAGGTGGATGCCGCCCGCGAAAGTCCCCTCGGCGCGGTGCACGCCGAAGAAGCCCTCGATCTCCTGCATCACTCGCTCGAACGGCCGGGTCTTGTAGCGGCCGGCCGGAATCGTGTTGCCGTGCATCGGATCACAGATCCACACCACCTTGCGCCCTTCCCGCTCGACCGCGCGGATCAGTGCCGGCAGGTGGTCGCCGACCTTGTCGGCCCCGAACCGGCAGATCAGGCTGAGCCGACCCGGCTCGTTCTCCGGGTTGATCAGGTCGATCAGCCGGATCAGCCCCTCGGCCTTCATCGACGGGCCGCACTTGAGGCCGATCGGGTTATTGATGCCGCGGGCATATTCCACGTGCGCGTGGTCCGGCTGCCGGGTCCGGTCGCCGATCCACAGCATATGGCCGGAGGTCGCGTACCAGTCGCCCGTGGTCGAATCGACCCGGGTCAGCGCCTCCTCGTAGCCAAGCAGCAGGGCTTCGTGGCTGGTGTAGAAATCGGTGGTCCGCACCTCCGGATGGGTCTCCGGATTGATGCCGATCGCCCGCATGAAGTCGAGCGCATCGGTCATGCGGCCCGCCACATCCTGGTAGCGCGAGGATTGCGGTGAATCCTTCACGAAGCCCAGCATCCACCGGTGCGCGTTCTCGAGGTTCGCGTAACCGCCGGTTGCGAAGGCGCGCAGCAAGTTGAGCGTCGCGGCCGATTGACGGTAGGCTTCGAGCTGACGGCGCGGATCCGGGATCCGCGCCTCCTCCGAGAAGCCGATGCCGTTGACGATGTCGCCCCGGTAGCTCGGCAGGCTCACGCCCTCCAGCGTCTCGGTCGGCGAGGAGCGCGGTTTGGCGAACTGCCCGGCGATGCGCCCGACCTTCACCACCGGCGAGCCGCCCGCGAAGGTCAGCACCATCGCCATCTGCAGGAACACCCGGAAGAAATCACGGATGTTGTCGGCCGAATGCTCGTCGAAGCTCTCGGCGCAATCGCCGCCCTGCAGGAGAAACGCTTCGCCCGCGCCGACGCGCGCGAGTGCCGCCTTCAGCTTGCGGGCCTCACCGGCAAAAACCAGCGGCGGAAAACTCGCGATCTGCGACTCGACGGCACCCAGGGCGGCCATGTCCGGATAGGTGGGGACCTGCTCGATCGGCAGGTTTCTCCAGCTCTTCGGTGTCCAACGCTCGCCCATGGCCTCTCTCCGCGCACCCTAGAGCCGTGCCCGATCGCGTGCGGCTCTAAGTCCTTGTTGTGACGCGCGCTCTTGCGCCGAACCGGTGTCCGGTTCCGCAGAAAGCGCGCGCGTCGTGCGACCGCGCCTCACGCGCGAAGCGCGGCTTATAGAGAGGTTGCCACACCCTGACGAGTGCCGGAATGCGAGGGGCAGGCGCGAGCGGGATTCAGGCCTCGCCGTCCTCGACCTCGATCCCGTGCTCGGCGAGGATCCAGAAGATCGCCTCCAGATCCTCCGCGGACACGTCCCGAGGGGGCAGGGCCTCTTCGAGATCGTCGTAGGTCAGGCAGCGACGGCGTTGCGCCTCGGCCTTGGCGAGCAGCTGGTCGATCGCCTTGCGGATGTCGGGCGGGAGCGCATCGTGGCTCGGGGGGCGGTGGAAGGCGGGCCGCAGCGCATCCGCCAGCAGGCCGTCGATGATGGCCTGCCGCCGCGCATGCGCGTCGTCGCCCCCGCGTCCCTTGCCTGCGCTATGCTTACCCATGCCCCTGATATGGCTCGGCCGGGCACCGCGTCGAGGCCCTGAGACTCTGGAGCCCTCAGCCGACGCCCACCGGATGCTTGGTCACCTCCGGCACGCGCATCGTCACGAGTTCCTCGGCGGCCGTCGGGTGGACCGCGATGGTCCGGTCGAAATCGGCCTTCGTGGCGCCCATCGTCACCGCGATGCCGACCACCTGGATGACCTCGCCGGCATCGTGGCCGAAGATGTGGACGCCCACCACCCGGTCGGTCGCGCAATCGACGATCACCTTCATCAGGATACGCTCCTCGCGGCCGGAGAGCGTCGCCTTCATCGGGCGGAAACGCGCCTTGTAGACGTCGATCTTGCCGTAGATCTCCCGCGCCGCCGCCTCGCTGTGGCCGACGACCCCGATCTCGGGGGTCGAGAACACCGCGGTCGGGATCAGGCGGTGATCCACGCAGGACGGCTTGCCGCCGTAGACCGTGTCGGCGAAGGCGTGACCCTCGCGAATCGCCACCGGGGTCAGGTTGGCGCGGTTGGTCACATCGCCGACCGCGTAGATCGACGGGACCTTGGTCTGGGAATACGCATCCACCGGGATCGCCCCGGCGGCGTCGAGGTCGACGCCGATCCGGTCGAGGCCCAGGCCCTCGACATTGGGCCGTCGTCCGGTGGCGATCAGCACCTGATCGACGGCAATCTCGCTACCGTCGTCCAGTCGGGCGCAGAGGGCACCGTCCCGTCGCTCGATGCCCGTGAGGGTACGGCCGAGCCGCAGGTCCATCCTGTGACCGTAGGCCTCCGCGAGGGCATCGCGAACCTCGTCGTCGAACCCGCGCAGCAGCCGGTCGCCCCGGTGCAGCAGGGTCGTGGCGCTGCCCAAAGCCGCGAACACGCCCGCGAACTCGGCAGCGATGTAGCCGCCACCGATCACCAGAATGCGCTCCGGCAGGCTCTCCAGCTCGAACACCTCGTTCGAGGTGATCGCCAGTTCGATGCCGGGCACGGCCGGCTCCTTCACCGGATGGGCGCCGACCGCCACGAGGATCCGCTCCGCCCGGATGGTACGGCCGGATTTAAGGAGGCGCACCGTGTGCGGATCCTCGATCACGGCCCGTTCGGGCACGATCTCGACACCGGCCCGGATCAGGTTGGCGTCGTAGATGCTTTCGAGCCGGGTGACCTCCGCGTCGCGGCGCTGCTTGAGCTTCGACCAATCGAAGCGCGGCTTCTCCACCGTCCAGCCGAAGCCGGCGGCGTCCTCGAACTCGTCGGTGAAGCGGCCGGCATAGACCATCAGCTTCTTCGGGACGCAGCCGCGGATCACGCAGGTTCCGCCGACCCGGTATTCCTCGGCCAGCGTCACCTTGGCGCCGTAACCCGCCGCGATCCGCGCCGCGCGCACGCCTCCCGAACCGCCGCCAATGACGAAGAGGTCCACGTCGAAAGCGCTCATGCGGGGCCGTCCATCCTGGGGGTCGTTTCCGCGCGCGGCCGGGACGCCTCGCGCATCCACGAGATGGCAGCGCCGAGACCTGCCGTCCACCACGCCGCCCAGCTGTTGTGCTCCACGAAGGCGATCGCGACCGCACAGGCGACGAGGCCGAGCGCCGCGGCACGGTCGGGCTGATCCAGCCGGGCGAGGCGGGCGAGCATCAGCATCAGGGTCAGCGCCGCGAGGAGCGCGCCGGGCAGGCCGAGCTCGGCCCAGACCTGAAGGAAGCTGTTATGCGGGTGCCCGACCCCGAGCAGCACGCGCATCTCGGGTGCGAGCGTCTGCGCGGCCGGGGTCTCGGCGAAGCGCGCGCTGGTGCCGAAACCCGCACCCCGCCAGGGATCGGCCGCCACCGCCGTGCCGAAGCTGCGCGCGATCGCGACCCGCGCCCGGGAGGAGGATTGCACGAGACGCTCGTGCGCCGATTCGGGCATGATGTGGGCGAGGAGATCACCCTCGACAGGGGCGAGCGCCACCGCGAGACCGAGGCCCAGACCGGCAAGACCGATTCCGGCGCGCCGGGGCAGAAGGCGGCCCGCCGCGAACATCGCGCCGCCGGCGAGCAGGCCGAGCTGGGCGGCGCCGCTGATCGAGCGCAGCACGCCGAGCGCCGCAGAGACCAGCGTGACCGCCGCCAGGCCGCGGGCGCGCTGCCGCCAGAGGACCAGGGCGAGCGGGCCGGCCACGAGGTCGAGGGTGAGCGCCGGCCGGTTGTGCACGAAGGCGGCGGCCCGATGCCCCAGGGCCCTCTCCAGGGCGAGATCGGAGGCCAGATCCACGGCGATCAGCAATCCGGCGAGCGCGATCGAGGCAGCCCCAACCCGCGGCGCGAAAGCCGGGATGCGCCCGGGGGCGAGGCAGGCCAGGAGATAGGCCGCCGTGAGCGCCGGGAGGAACTCGCCTGCCATCCGCAGCGACACGGCCGGGAACGGACTCCAGGCGATCGAGACGAGGCTCCACGCCAGGAACCCGAGCGCCGCTCCGGCGAGCGGGGTGCCGAGCGGTGCCAGGATCCGGCGCGCCGCGTCGCCACGGTCCTCGATCACGCGCCCCGCAAGGAATGCGAGCGCCGCCAGCCCGATCACCAGCGGGCTCGACCGATTGGCCAGCACCATCGCAAGCGGCATCCCGGCGAGGCAAACGCCGCCCGCGGCGTAGAGGCGGCCGGGGGAGCCCGCGCAGGCGTTCGAGGGGACTTTCACGGCAGCCCTCTCAAGGCCGTGAAGCCAAGCGCGCGGCAAGAGATCGATGCAGCATGCCTCAATGACACGCCTCCCCTCTCATCGTGGCTACGCGCGGTCGTGTGCTGGATCCGGGTCGTAGTCCGCTTGCGCTCCATACGCCCGGGAAAGGGTGGAGCCACAACCGGTTCGCCGCGATGTTCTCGCATGCGGGCCCGACGCCCCGGTGGGGTGGGGCCTTCACTGCATCTGGTGCCCGCGCTTGCCCATTTCGGCGCGGACGCGGACCATGACGTATTCCGACACGTCCTGGGTCCAGTCCTGCATCTCCTGCACCATCTCGTCGAGAAGTTGCGGCTGCGCCTCGACGTAGTGCTTGCCGGCGGGTGAGCGGAAGAAGGTCGCGATCTCCTGCAGCTCGGCCTCCGAGAACTTCGTCGCGTAGGTGCGGGCCGCGATGTCGATCATGCGCTGCTTCTGCAGCTCCATCTCGGGTTGCAGCGAGGCCAACACGTCGTCGAGATCCTTGGCGAGTTCCGGCCGGGTGACGGACTGCTTGCGGATCTGGTCGGCGAAGGCGGGCAGCACCGAGTCGAATGAGCGGGCGATGCCGGAACTGAGCATCACCTCGCGGGCCAGGGCGAGATGGTTCGGGGTCATGGCCGGTGCCGCCGGCGTGTTGGCGGCGGGCGTGCTGGGCTGGGCCGCAGGCTTTGCCGGCGCCGGCTTATGAGCCTGCGCGAAGGCAGCGGACGGAAGCGCGAGGCCAAGCGCGAGGCCGAGCGCGGCGGTGAGGCGTCGGGACATGCTGGGTTGATCCTGCGAGGATGGCTTGCGGGGGAAGCGGCGCCTCAGGCGAGGCTGCCGAGAACGGTGATGTCGGCTTGCCCGTCCCGTGCGGCCGCCAGGATCGCGGCGTTCGCGATGCCGAGGAACAGGCCGTGCTCGACGACCCCCGGGACAGCCCAGAGCGCGGCGCCGAGCGCCTCGGGATCGGGGATCGCGCCGAGATGGGCGTCGAGGATGTGGTGTCCGCCATCGGTGAGCAGGGGCGCGCCGTCGGGACGCTGCCGCAGCCGGACGGCGCCGGAGCAGCCGGCATCCGCGACGGCTCTCTCCACGGCCCGGTGGGTGGCGGTGAGGCCGAAGGGATTCACCTCGATCGGCAGCGGGAAGGCGCCGAGCCGGTCCACGCGCTTGGCCGCATCGGCGATCACGACCATGCGGTGGCTGGCGCAGGCGACGATCTTCTCCCGTAGGAGCGCCGCGCCGCCGCCCTTGATCAGGCGTAAGCTGCCATCCACCTCGTCGGCGCCGTCGATGGTCAGGTCGAGCTCCGGCTGCTCGTCGAGGGTGGCGAGACGGATGCCGAGGCCTTCGGCCTGGGCCCGCGTCGCTTCGGAGGTTGGCACGCCGAGGATGTCGAGACCGTCACGGACCCGCTCGCCCAGCAGCGCCACGAAGGCGGCAGCCGTGGAACCGGTGCCGAGGCCGAGCCGCATGCCGGGCGCCACGAGGTCGAGGGCGCGCGCCGCTGCGGCCCGGCGCAGATCCGGCCCGCTCACCGGGAGCGAGCCCGGTCGACAAGGTTAAGCGAGGGGGCGCACGTCATGGGCCGGACTTTCCGCGAGGATCGCGCGGCCCCTAGCACGGGACTCGGCCGACCGGAACGCCCGCTCCGACAATGCGGCGTCAAAAGCGGCCGCCTTGAGCCGGCGTGGCGCTGGCGCCGGCCCGGCCGGGGGCCGGACCGGTCAGTGGCGTGTCGGAGGCGCCGTCCGTCCCCGGCTTGCCCTGCTGGGTGCAGACGACCTGCTCCTTCTTGACCAGCACGAAGCAGATGCTCATCTCGCCGGTCCGGTAATTGACCCGGAAGACGCCGGCCTCGCGGGTGTGACGGCTCGCCACCAGCCCGTATTCCGAGGGGGTCTGCGGCCCGGCGCCCTCCCCGGCACCGAAGCAGACGGTCTGGCCGATGCCGCCGGCCGATTCCTGGAGGCCGTACTGGCAGGACGTGACCTCGCCGGTCACCTTGTCGACCCGGTACATGCGGTTCAGATCGATCTGCGGGGCCGGCACGAACTCGTAGGATGTCGCGGCGGCCGGCGCGACGGGGAGCGCCGCGCAGGCGGCCAGGAGGAGCAGAGACGGTTTCATCGTTGATTCCGGGGCGGGGACCTGCAGGCTTTCGCCGGGCTTTCGGGCGAGTCTGGGGCGCAGCGATCGATGATCCGCCGGGACGCGGCGCAGCAGGGGTGCCAGCTTGCCGATAGCAGCGCCCCCCGGTAGCGAGGCCCGTGCCAGCCAGGAGCTTCATCGCTATGTCCGCCGCTTCCACGACCCGTCCGCCCATCGCCGTGTTCGATCTCGACGGCACCCTGGCGGAGACCGCGGGGGACCTGATCGGCACGCTGAACGTGCTGATGCGGCGCGAAGGTTTGCCCGAGCTTCCGCTGTCGCAGGCCCGCGGGCTGATCGGCGCCGGTGCCAAGGCGCTGATCCGGCGCGGTTTCGAGGCGGAAGGACGTGCGCTGTCTCCGGAGGATCACGAGCGGCTGTTCGAGGCCTTCATCGCCCATTACGGCGAACACCTCGCCGACACGTCGCACCTCTTCCCGGGTGTCGTCGAGGCGCTCGATGCGCTGGAGGCCGACGGTTACCGGCTCGCAGTCTGCACCAACAAGTACGAGGGTCAGTCGGTCGAGCTGCTGCGCCTTCTCGGGATCGGCCACCGCTTCGCAGCCATCTGCGGCCGCGATACCTTCCCCCAGTTCAAGCCCGATCCGCGCCATCTCGCCGGGACGATCGAGCGCGCCGGCGGCGATCCGGCCCGTGCCGTGATGGTCGGTGATTCCCGCACGGACATCGACACCGCCAAGGCGGCCGGCATCCCGGTGGTCGCCGTGACCTTCGGCTACACCGACCGGCCGGTGACCGAGCTCGGACCCGACCGGGTGATCGAGCATTTCTCGGAGCTTCCTGCAGCAATCCGGGACTTGGCGCCGGCAAAAACCGCCTGAGGTGTCAGCCGAGCCAGCGCCGAAGCCGGGCCACGGCTTCGTGGCACTCGGCTTCCGAGCCCGCGAACGAGAACCGGACGTGGTGGCTGCCGAGATCCGGATCGAAGTCGAGGCCCGGTGTCGCCGCGACATGGGCCTCGTCGAGCATCCGCCGGCAGAAATCCGCAGCGTCATTGGTGAGATTCGCCACGTCCGCATAGAGGTAGAAGGCGCCGTCGGCCGGGTGCACGCGCCCGAGGCCGAGGCCCGGCAGCGCGTCGAGCAGGATGGTGCGGTTGCGCGCATAGCCGTCGCGGACGGCGTCGAGTTCCTCCGTCGCGTCGAAGGCTGCCAGCGCCCCGATCTGCGACAGGTAGGGCGCCGAGATGTAGAGATTCTGCGCCAGCCGCTCGATCGGGCGGACCAGGGTTTCCGGCACCACCATCCAGCCGACGCGCCAGCCGGTCATGCAGTGGTACTTGGAGAAGGAGTTGATCACGACCGCTTCGGGGTCGAAGCGCAATGCCGTTTCGGTTGGCAGGCCGTAGCTGAGGCCGTGATAGATCTCGTCCGAGATCAGCGGCAGGCCGAGGCTGCGGGTCGCGGCACAGAGGTCCCGCAGGGCCGCCTCCGTGATGACGGTGCCGGATGGGTTGGCGGGACTCATCACCAGCGCCCCGGAAACCGGTGCCCTTGCGTGGGTCTCGCGCAGGAGCGCAGCGGTCGGGGCGAACCGGTCCTCCGCGCGCAGGATCATCGGGGCGGGCACGAGGTCGAGGGCGGACAGGATGTTGCGATAGGCCGGATAGCCCGGCTGCGGCACGGCGACACGTGCGCCGGCATCGAACAGGCTCATGAAGGCCAGCACGAAGCCCGCCGATGACCCCGTGGTGATGACCACCCGCTCCGGCGGAATCGAGACGCCGTGACGCTCCGCATAGTCCCGGGCGATGCGCGCGCGTAAAGCCGGCAGACCGAGGGCTTCGGTGTAGGGGACGCGCCCGGTCGCCAAAGCATTCTGCGCCGCCGCGATCACGGCGCGCGGTGCCGGGGCCGAGGGCTGACCGACCTCCATCCGCACCACGTCGGCACCGGCGCGCACCTTGGCGGCGGCGGCGGCCATCACGTCCATGGCGAGGAACGGCTGGACGATGGCGGCGCGTCTGGAGATCGGGGTCATGGGATCCTTCTCTGTGCCGGATGCGGCAGCACGGCCGAGGCGATCCGGTCGGGCTCCGAAGGTTAGTTCGCCACCCCGGAGGCCTCAACCGCCAGGCGCGGCAGCGCTGCCCTTGCGGAACCGATCCGTGACACGCGCATCCGATTGACCCGATGCCGTGAAAACGCCAAACCCAGCGCCTACCGCTCGCGCCCAGTGCGGGCCGGCTTGCCCCGCAAGCGAGGATCCATGCCGTTCATCCGCCCCCTGCCCGCGCTGGCCCTGGCGCTCGGCCTCGTCGCCGTTCCTGCCCTCGCGCAGACTGCCGGAGCGCCCGCCGCCTCCCCGTTCACGGACGCGCAGCGCGCCGGGATCGAGGCGATCGTGAAGGACTACCTCGTCAAGCACCCCGAGGTGCTGCAGGAGGCATTGGCCGAGGCCGAGAAGCAGCAGGCCGAGACGCAGCGCCTCGCCCAGGCTGCCGCGCTTAAGGAATCCCGCGACTCGCTTCTCAACGGGCCGCACGATGTCGTGGCCGGCAATCCCTCGGGCGACGTCACGATGGTCGAGTTTTTCGATTACAATTGTGGCTACTGCCGCAAGGCCCTGGGCGACGTCCAGGCGCTGATCAAGTCCGATCCGAAGCTGCGGGTGGTGATCAAGGACTTCCCGGTGCTCGGCCCGGAATCGCTTGAGGCCAGCCAGGTTGCCGTCGCGGTGCGTCAGCAGCTGAAGGGCGATAAGCTGTTCGAGTTCCACCAGAAGCTGCTGGAAACCAAGGGCCGTGTGAACGGAGCTCGGGCCATCCAGGTCGCCAAGGATATGGGCGTCGACACCGCCAAGCTGCAGAAGGACATGGCCTCCCCCGAGGTGAAGGCGGCGCTCAGCGAGAACCGCGGCCTCGGCGACCGGCTCGGCCTGTCGGGCACGCCGGCTTTCATCATCGGCGACGAGGTGATCCCCGGCGCGGTCGGCGTCGATCCGATCCGCAAGACAATCGCCGACGTGCGTCAGTGCGGCCACGCTTCCTGCTGAGGAGACGGGCCTCTCAGTCGCCCGGAGCAAAGGCGGGTGCGGCCTTGTCGCGCCGCACCGCCTTCGTCTAAGAGCCGCCAGCCGCAGGGCCGTTTTCCACCGCCGACTCGATGGGCGGACCGACGCGCCGCGATACGAAGTAGGCCGGATGCCAAAGAACGACGCCATCGATCCCGAGCTCGTGCGCGAGCTCGCAAACCTCGTCACCGAGACGGGCCTCTCCGAGATCGAGGTCGAGAAGGGCGACCTGCGCATCCGCGTCGTGCGCCGGCTCGAGCCTGTGAGCGTTCAGGTCGCGGCGGGTGCGCCCGTGGCCGCTCTGGCTGCGCCTCCGGGACAGTCTGTGCCGTCCGCCCTGGCTCCGGCCGAGCCGCAGCGGACGCAGGCCGGGACCGTGCCCTCGCCGATGGTCGGGACCGCCTATCTGCGCGCCTCCCCCGACGCCAAGGCGTTCGTGGATGTCGGCGCGAAAGTCGAGGTCGGCGACAAGCTGTTGCTGATCGAGGCGATGAAGACCTTCAACGAGATCGTAGCGCCCCGCGCCGGCACGATCAGCGCCATCTTCGTCGAGGACGGACAGCCGGTCGAGTTCGGCGAGGCCCTGCTCGTCATCAGCTAAAGCGCTCTCCGACGAGGTAAACACCGGTTCGGCGCAAGAGAGCGCGTCACAACAAGGGGTTATAGCCGTGCACGATTGCGACGCGATCGAGCACGGCTCTAGGGTGTCCGTGGGCACACCGCCGCTTAACCAGAGGATAGCGCCTCCTGCGCGGTTCGGTATCGCCAGGACGCCCTAACGGGTCCGATGTTCGACAAGATCCTGATCGCGAACCGGGGTGAGATCGCCTTGCGCATCCTGCGGGCGGCTAAGGAACTCGGAATCGCCACCGTGGCGGTCCATTCCACGGCGGATGCCGACGCCATGCACGTCCGGCTCGCCGACGAGAGCGTCTGCATCGGGCCGCCGGCGGCGCGCGACAGCTACCTGAACATCCCGTCGATCATCGCGGCCTGCGAGATCACCGGGGCGGACGCGGTCCATCCCGGCTACGGCTTCCTGTCGGAGAATGCCCGCTTCGCCGATGTGCTGGCGCACCATCAGATCGGCTTCATCGGCCCCAAGGCGCAGCACATCCGCACCATGGGCGACAAGATCGAGGCCAAGCGCACGGCGCTCAAGCTCGGCATCCCCTGCGTGCCGGGCTCCGAGGGTGGCGTGGAGGATATCGATACCGCCAAGCGGGTCGCTGCCGAGATCGGCTACCCGGTCCTGGTCAAGGCGGCGGCGGGCGGCGGCGGGCGCGGCATGAAGGTCGCGCGCTCCGAGGCCGAACTGGAGCAGGCCATCGGCATGGCCAAGTCCGAGGCCAAGGCCGCCTTCGGCGACGACGCGGTCTACCTCGAGAAGTACCTCGAGAAGCCCCGGCACATCGAGGTGCAGGTC
The DNA here is from genome assembly GCF_026540795.1 of Methylobacterium sp. GC_Met_2. Classification (NCBI taxonomy): domain Bacteria; kingdom Pseudomonadati; phylum Pseudomonadota; class Alphaproteobacteria; order Hyphomicrobiales; family Methylobacteriaceae; genus Methylobacterium; species Methylobacterium sp. GC_Met_2. The sequence goes on along the minus strand of NZ_JALNUM010000004.1, from coordinate 56,637 downwards.
CTGGGTGACGGCCGCGGCGGTGCCGTGCACCTCGCCGAGCGCGACTGCTCGCTGCAGCGCCGCCACCAGAAGGTCTGGGAGGAAGGCGGCTCGCCCGCCCTCAACGAATCGATGCGCGCCGAGATCGGCGGTATCTGCGCCAACGCCATGAAGGAACTGGGCTATCTCGGCGCCGGGACCGTCGAGTTCCTGTACGAGGATGGCAAGTTCTACTTCATCGAGATGAACACCCGCATCCAGGTCGAGCATCCCGTGACCGAGATGATCACCGGGATCGATCTGGTGATTGAGCAGATCCAGGTCGCGTCGGGCGGCGCCTTGTCGGTCAGCCAGTCGGACATCAAGGTCGAGGGCCACGCCATCGAGTGCCGGATCAACGCCGAGCACCCGGAGACCTTCCGGCCCTCGCCGGGCGTGATCACCCATTATCACACCCCCGGCGGGCTGGGTGTCCGCGTCGATTCCGCCGCCTTCCAGGGCTACCGGATCCCGCCGAATTACGATTCGCTGATCGGCAAGCTGATCGTGCACGGCCGGACCCGCAACGAGTGCCTGATGCGCCTGCGCCGGGCGCTCGACGAGTTCGTCATCGACGGGATCGACACGACGCTGCCCCTGTTCCGGACCCTGGTCCGCAACCCGGACGTGCAGAACGGCCTTTACGACATTCACTGGCTGGAGCATTTCCTCGAAGACGGCGGCATGAAGGTCTGACCGGGCTGCGGCGACCGCGGCAGGCCGTCCCCTCTGGTCTTCGCGTCGGACACGCGCGACATTCAGGCCATGCACGACAGCCACCGCGTGGACATCACCCCCGAGATCCTGCTGAAGGCCTACGCGGCGGGCATCTTTCCGATGGCCGAGGACGCGCAGGACCCGACCCTCTACTGGGTCGAGCCGAAGGCCCGCGGCGTCCTGCCCCTCGACGCGTTCCGCGTGCCCAAGCGCCTCGCCCGGACGGTGCGGTCCGACCAGTTCGAGGTGCGGTGCGATACGGATTTCAACGGCATCATCGACGGCTGCGCCGCCCCCCGCCGTGACAGCGAGCGGACCTGGATCAACGGCCGCATCCGGGACCTCTACGGGGCGCTGTTCGATGTCGGCCACGTCCACACGGTCGAGGTCTATGCGGGCGACGACCGGCGGCTGGTCGGCGGCCTCTATGGCGTCTCGCTCGGGGCGGCCTTCTTCGGCGAGAGCATGTTCCACGAGGTCCGCGACGCCTCGAAGGTCGCGCTGGTGCATCTGATGGGCCGCCTGCGCGCCGGGCATTACCGGCTCGCCGACACGCAGTTCGTCACCGATCACCTCGCGCAATTCGGCGCGGAGGAACTGCCGCGGCATGTCTACAAGCGCCGCCTCGCCGCGGCGCTGGAAGAGGTCGCCGACTGGAACGTCTGGCCGGGGGACGGCTCGGTGACCGGTGCGCAGGTTCTGGAGGCGCTGGGCGACCAGGGCGACGCTTAGAGCGCCTTCCGCCGAAATGGACACCGGTTCGGCGCAAGAGTACGCGTCACATTAAGCGCTAAGAGCCACGCACGATTGCAACGCGATCGGGCACGGCTCTCAAGCGGGTGCGGCTCGCTCAGCGGAACAGCGCGTCGAACAAGTTCTGCGGCTGCTGCGGCGGAGGCGGCGGGGCCGGCGCCGGACCCTCGTTCGACGGGAAAAACTTGCGCGAGGGCTTCTGGCGGGGCTGAACCGGCACGCCGCGCGGCGCCTCGACATCGACCTGGCCGGCGGCGTTGATCTGCTGAGCGGTCTTGGTGCTATCCTTGCCCGCGCGCTTGGTCTTCTCCGGTTTGGCCGCGACGGCGGGAACGTCCTCCTGCTCCTTGGCCTCGGCGATCACGTCGGCGCCGCCTTTGCAGTCGACCAGCCAGACATCGTAGATCGGGTGTTCGATCGCGTGCAGCCCGGGGCTCGACGCGAACATCCAGCCGGTGAAGATCCGGCGATACTTGTTGTCGAGGGTGACCTCGTCGACCTCAAGGAAGGCCGTGGTCTTGGGGCTCTCGGTCGGCGGGCGCGTGTAGCAGACCCGCGGGGTCAGCTGCAGGGCGCCGAACTGCACCGTCTCGTCGACCGCGACCTCGAACGACACGATCCGGCCAGTGATCTTGTCGAGCCCGGAGAACACCGCGGTCGGGTTCTTGATCTTATCGGCCGCAGCCGGCCCTGCCAGAACGGCGAGCGCGAGGCTCGGGGCAAGCACCAAGCGTGCGAGGGCGATGATGCGGCTCAAGGCGCGGATCCCGAAGCGAGGGAGGCCGGCCGCGCCAACGGATGCGCGGCGGACATGGCGAGTGCCCCGCCATCAACACCGGAACGGTGGCAGCAAAAGGGCGCCTGAACCGCCCCGCGATGGCTGTTATTCGCCCGGGGTCCAGGACACGTAATCGCCGGTCGCCGCCGGGCGTTGGCCCCAGGAGAGCTGCGAGCCCTGCGGCCGGTAGGCGTTCGGCGTGCCGGTCTGGTTCTCCATGTGGGGCTGCTGCCACGCGCGAGGCTGGTAGTTCTCCTCGCTCGGCGCAACATCGACGTTGTGGCAGAGCCAGCCGCGCCAGCCGGGCGGCACCTTCGAGGCGTCGGCGTAGCCGTTATAGACCACCCACCGGCGCTCAGAGCCGACAGAGCGGTCGATCAGCGCCCCTTCCGCCTTGTAGTACTTGTTCCCGAAATCATCCTCGCCGACGAAGATGCCGGTGCGCGCGGTCTGGAGCGCGAGGGAGACGGTCTGGCCGTTCCACCACGTAAAGACGCGCAGCAAAGTGTCCTTCAGCGCCATCGCCGGTCCCGGAATCGTGTCGCGCCGCTCGGACGCTTTCCGGCGCTGTTATGGTGACCGTACGCGCGCGAGTCCAGCGCGCCGAATGATGTGTCGCTACGCGGTAGCGTCAAGGGACGGTTCCCGCCCAAGCCCTGAAATCACAGGCGCGTGACGCTGTGAATCCAAAATATTCCCGAACCGAATCTCGGAAGCCGGAACGACACTTACGCAGGCCTCAGCGGATATCCACAGGATTCTGCAAGCCGGCACAACATCTAGCGTGGAACTGAGCAGCGGAACACCACTTGTTGACGTGGGAGCCTATGGAGCGGTATTCTCGCTGTATCGGTCGCGCTCCGGAGTGGCGTGTGCAGCAGGGGCGGCCGTTCCAAGATTTCGCATGCGTGGCCGGGGTCGGCTCAACCTATGAGCGTGGCCTGCTTCGCATCCCACTATCGGGAATAGACCCCGCTTCGTGCGGGGCCGGGGCCTTCGTGTCCCGTCGGGAGAGGTGTGTTTCATGCGGTTCGAGCGTCGCTACACAACGGCCGGACAATCGCCCTACGCCAGCATCACGTTCCGCAAGGCGCTGAGCGAGATCCGCAACCCGGACGGCTCGGTGGTGTTCCGCCTCGACGGCATCGACGTGCCGGAGAGCTGGAGCCAGGTGGCGAGCGACGTGCTCGCGCAGAAGTACTTCCGCAAGGCGGGCGTGCCGGCGCGGCTGCGCAAGGTCGAGGAGAACGCGGTCCCGTCCTTCCTGTGGCGTTCGGTGCCGGACGATGCTGCCCTCGCCGAGCTGCCCGAGGACGAACGCTTCGTCTCCGAATCTTCGGCCACGCAGGTGTTCGACCGGCTCGCCGGCTGCTGGACCTATTGGGGCTGGAAGGGCGGCTACTTCTCGTCGGAGGACGACGCATCGGCGTTCATGGACGAGCTGCGCTTCATGTTCGCCCGCCAGATGGTGGCGCCGAACTCGCCGCAATGGTTCAACACCGGCCTGCATTGGGCCTACGGCATCGATGGACCGAGCCAGGGCCACTATTACTGCGACCCGCAGACCGGCGTGCTGACCAAGTCGGCCTCGGCCTACGAGCATCCGCAGCCGCATGCCTGCTTCATCCAGTCGGTTCAGGACGACCTCGTCAACGAGGGCGGCATCATGGACCTGTGGGTGCGCGAGGCGCGCCTGTTCAAGTACGGCTCCGGCACGGGCTCCAACTTCTCGATGCTGCGCGGCGAGAACGAGAAACTCGGCGGCGGCGGCAAGTCGTCCGGCCTGATGAGTTTCCTCAAGATCGGCGACCGGGCGGCCGGCGCGATCAAGTCGGGCGGCACCACGCGGCGCGCCGCCAAGATGGTCATCGTGGATATCGATCACCCCGATATCGAGTCCTTCATCGACTGGAAGGTGAAGGAGGAGCAGAAGGTCGCCGCCCTGGTGACCGGTTCGAAGGTGGTCTCCAAGCACCTGAACCTGGTGATGAAGGCTTGCACGCAATGCGAGGCCGAAGGCGACGCCTGCTTCGATCCGGAGCGCAACCCGGCGCTCAAGCGTGAGATCAAGGCCGCCCGCCGCGCCTCGGTGCCGGATTCCTACATCAAGCGCGTCGTGCAGTTCGCCCGGCAGGGCTTCACCAAGATCGACTTCCCCGTCTACGATACCGATTGGGATTCCGAGGCCTACCTCACGGTCGCCGGCCAGAACTCCAACAACTCGGTCTCGCTGACCGACGACTTCCTGCGCGCTGTCGAGGCGGATGCCGACTGGACCCTCCAGGCGCGCACCACCGGCAAGGCCACCAAGACGCTGCCGGCGCGTGAGCTGTGGGAGAAGATCGGCGAGGCTGCCTGGGCTTCGGCGGATCCGGGCCTGCACTTCAACACGACGATGAACGACTGGCACACCTGCCCGGCGGGCGGGCGGATCCGGGCCTCGAACCCGTGCTCCGAGTACATGTTCCTCGACGACACCGCCTGCAACCTCGCCTCGGCGAACCTGCTGACGCTCTATGATCGCGAGACCAAGCGCTTCGATGTCGAGGCGTTCGAGCACCTCAATCGCTTCTGGACGGTCGTGCTCGAGATCTCGGTGATGATGGCGCAGTTCCCGTCGAAGGAGATCGCGGAACTGTCCTACCGTTACCGGACGCTGGGCCTCGGCTACGCCAATATCGGCGGCCTGCTGATGACCATGGGCCTGCCCTACGATTCGGATGCGGGCCGGGCTCTGGCCGGCGCGCTCACCGCGATCATGACCGGCGTCGCCTACGCCACCTCGGCCGAGATGGCGGCCGAACTCGGCACCTTCCCGGCCTACGACGAGAATGCCGATGCGATGCTGCGGGTCATCCGCAACCATCGCCGGGCAGCCTACGGCGAAAGCGAGGGCTACGAGTTCCTGAACGTTGCTCCGGTCGGGCTCGACCACGCCAACATTCCGCAGGCGGACCTCGGCGACCATGCCCGTGCCGCCTGGGACCGGGCGCTGAAGCTCGGCGAGGAGCACGGCTACCGCAACGCCCAGGCCACCGTGATCGCGCCGACCGGCACGATCGGCCTCGTGATGGATTGCGACACCACCGGCATCGAGCCCGACTTCGCCCTGGTGAAGTTCAAGAAGCTGGCCGGCGGCGGCTACTTCAAGATCATCAACCAGGCCGCGCCGGACGCCCTGCGGGCTTTGGGCTACCGGGAATACGAGATCGCCGAGATCGAGGCCTACGCGGTCGGCCACGGCTCGATGGGTCAGGCGCCGGGCATCAACCCGACGACTTTGCGCGCCAAGGGTTTTTCGGACGAGAAGATCGCGGCTGTTGAGAAAGGCCTGAAGTCGGCCTTCGACATCAAGTTCGTGTTCAACCGCTGGACGCTCGGCGACGACTTCCTGACGCAGGCCCTGAAGGTCCCCGCGGAAAAGCTGTCGGACCCGACCTTCGAGCTGCTCCCCTTCCTCGGCTTCTCGAAGAAGGAGATCGAGGCCGCCAACACCCATATCTGCGGGGCGATGACGCTGGAGGGCGCGCCCTTCCTCAAGCTCGAGCACTACCCGGTGTTCGATTGCGCCAATCCGTGCGGCCGGATCGGCAAGCGCTACCTCTCGGTCGAGAGCCACATCCGCATGATGGCGGCGGCGCAGCCCTTCATCTCGGGGGCGATCTCCAAGACCATCAACATGCCGAACGACGCCACGGTGGAGGATTGCAAGGCGGCCTACCTGCTGTCCTGGCGCCTCGCCCTCAAGGCGAACGCCCTCTACCGCGACGGCTCCAAGCTGTCGCAGCCGCTCAACTCGGCCCTCATTGCGGATGAGGACGACGAGGCCGATGACGCGATCGAGGCCCTGATCCAGGCCCCGGCCGCCGCCAAGGCCGCCGCGGTGGCGGAGAAGATCGTCGAGCGGGTGATCGAGCGGGTGGAGCGGATCCGCTCCCGCGAGAAGCTGCCGACCCGCCGGAAGGGCTACACCCAGAAGGCGGTGGTGGGCGGCCACAAGGTCTACCTGCGCACCGGCGAATACGACGATGGCCGCCTCGGCGAGATCTTCATCGACATGCACAAGGAGGGCGCGACTTTCCGGAGCCTGATGAACAACTTCGCCATCGCGATCTCGCTCGGCCTCCAGTACGGCGTGCCGCTGGAGGAATACGTGGAGGCCTTCACCTTCACGCGGTTCGAGCCGGCCGGTTTCGTGCAGGGCAACGACGCGATCAAGAACGCGACGTCGCTCCTCGACTACGTGTTCCGCGAGCTGGCGGTTTCGTATCTCGGCCGCGCCGACCTCGCCCATGTCAGCCCCGCCGAGATCGGCGGTACGGTGATCGGCGGCGGCGAGAGTGGCGACACGACCCGCGAGGGTCCCAAGCCCGCCGCGGCCTCCTCCGTCGTCTCCCGCGGCCTGCTGCGCGGCTCGGCCGACCGGCTCACCTTGATCCAGGGTGGCCCGGCCGGTGCAAGCCTGGGTGTCGGTGCGGCGAACGCCGGCCAGTCGGCTCCGGCCGGCGGGATCGTCCACGCGATCCGCGGCAGCACGGCGCTGAAGACGGAGCCGGCTGTGGCCGGTCAGGCCGAGACGATCGCCGACACCCTCCCCTTCGCGAAGGCGGAGCGGAGCGTCGCCGACCGGCGCGCCGAGGCGAAGATGAAGGGCTATGTCGGCGAGGCCTGCCCGGAATGCGCGAACTTCACGCTGGTCCGGAACGGCACCTGCCTGAAGTGTGACACCTGCGGCGGCACCACCGGCTGCTCGTAGTCACCGGGCCTGTCCCGTAAGCACCATCGACGCGGTGTCGCTCCGGCGACGCCGCGTCGCGCTGTTTCGAAGTTTAACGCCAGTGCCCGCGGTCATTGGCGGGCGATTGTGCGTTCCGCCATCCGGAACGTCACGCAGATCCGCAAGTTCTGTTCTCGCTCAACGGCGGAGACGAACCTTGCAACCACCCGTGCGCTACAGCCCTGACGTCGAGATGGTGAAGCCGGACGAGGCTGAGACCATCGCGGGACTGTGCCAGACCTTCGACACGATCCTGCAGCGTGTCGCCGACGATTCCGGCCATGCCGTCCGGTCCGTCCACGCGAAGGCCCACGGCATCCTCGAAGGGGTGATGCGCATCGCGGACGGCCTGCCGCCGGAGCTGGCGCAGGGGCTGTTCGCCAAGCCCGGTACGCACAGGGTCTACATGCGCCTGTCGACCAATGCGGGCGACATCCTGCCCGATGCCGTCTCGCTGCCACGCGGCCTTGCCGTGAAGGTGCTCGACGCTCCCGGGGAGCGCCTGCCCGACGCAGAGGGGACGACGCAGAACTTCATCATGGTCAACGGACCCGTCTTCCAGGCGCCGGACGCCCAGAAGTTCCTTGGCAGCCTGAAGCTGCTCGCCGGCACCACCGACCGGGCCGAAGGCCTCAAGGTCGCCGCCTCCACGGTGCTGCGCGGCGTCAACAAGGCGCTGCAGGCTGTCGGCGTCGAGAGCCCGACCCTTGCCTCCCTCGGCGGCGCGCCGAACGTCGATCCCCTTGGCGAGACCTATTACAGCGTGACGCCGTTTCGCTTTGGCGACTACATCGCCAAGTTCTCGCTCCGCCCGGTCTCGTCCGGGCTGACCGAGTTGACCGGCACCGAGATCGACGCGTCCGGCCGGCCTGACGCGATCCGCGAGACCGTCCGTTCCGAAATGTCCGGCATTGAGGGCGTGTGGGAGTTCCGGGTGCAGCTCTACCGCGACCTGAACCGCCAGCCGGTCGAGGATCCGACCGTCGCGTGGGACGAGGAGGAAGCGCCGTTCCAGCGGGTCGCGACCATCACGGTTGGACCGCAGGACAGCTGGGACGCGGCTCGGGTCCAGGCGGTCGATGAGGGGATGCGGTTCAGCGTCTGGACCGGCCTCGCGGCGCACCGGCCGCTCGGTAACATCAATCGCGCCCGCAACGCGCCCTACCGGCACTCGGCTGCGTTCCGCGAGCGCTTCAACGGCTGCCCGATCCACGAGCCGGCGGCGCGCTGAGAAGGCTCGGTGCCGGATCCTGCGGGACCCCGGCCTGTCGCGGCGCGTTGGCCCGATGAATTCCCTGGAGTACGCGCCATGACGTTTTTCACCGGCTTTCGGCCCGGATTGGCCCTTTTGTTGATGTCCGGCGCGGCGCTCCTGTCGGCGCCGGCCTCTGCGCAGGACAAGCCGTCCGGCCAAGCGACGCTCACCAGAGTGACGGGCTTCGATCATCAGGTCACGGGCGTCACCGCCAGCCGGGATGGGCGACTGTTCGTAAATTTCCCCCGGTGGAGCGAGGATGCCCCGGTCTCGGTCGCCGAGCTGAAGGACGGCAAGCCCGTCCCCTTCCCGGACGCGGAATGGAACGGCTGGCGCAACGCGAAGTCCGACACGGTGGACCCCAAGACGCATTTCGTCTGCGTCCAGAGTGTCGTGGCCGACCAGCAGGACCGGCTCTGGGTTGTCGACGCGGCCGCCCCCGCCATGGCCCACGTGATCAAGGACGGCCCTAAGCTCGTCGGTATCGATTTGAAGACCAACACGGTCGTGAAGACCATCCCGTTCGACACCAGCACCGTCCTGCAGGCCTCCTACATCAACGACGTCCGCATCACGTCGGACGGGAAGACCGCGTTCCTCACGGATTCCGGGGCCGAGGGCGCGCTGATCGTCGTGGATCTCGACAGCGGCTCGGCCAAGCGTGTGCTGTCCGGCCACGCCTCGACCATGCCGGACAAGAGCGTCACCGTCGAATACGACGGGGCGCCGTTGCGCCGGCCCGACGGACGCGGCGTCAACTTCGCGGCGGACGGCATCGCCCTCTCGCCCGACGGCAAGACGCTGTATTGGCAGGCGATCAAGGGCAAGACGCTCTACAGCCTGCCGACCGATGCGCTCACCGGCTGGGCCACGTCGTCCTTCGTGCCCGAGATGCTGAGCGACCGGACGCTCAGCGGAAAGATCGTCACGGTCGGCGAAAACGGCCCGGCCGACGGCCTGCTGATCGCCCGCAAGGACGGCCGGATGTACGTGACCTCGCCGCAGGACAATGCCGTGAAGGTCCGCGACCTCACGCAGAACGGATCGAGCCTCACCACCCTGGTCCAGGATTCGCGGTTGCGCTGGCCCGACACGTTCAGCGAGGGGCCGGACGGCACGATCTACGTGACGACCTCGCACATCCAGGATTCGGCCGATTACAAGCCGGGCGCGCCGATCGCCCTGCCGACCGAGCTTTGGGCGATCAAGTCCGGCGCGGGCGAAGCGACGGGCTCGACCGGAGGCGTGGCGCGCTGAGGCGCCGCGCTCATCGGGGTGGTGCCGTCTCCACCGGGTTGCCGAACAACGGGGTCTCGGCGGCGGCGTTGACGATCACGGCGACATCACCCGGCAGCAGGAAGCCGTCCGCCTGCGCGGCGCGGGCGGCCACGCCGACGCGGGTCACGTAGTCCTGCTGGGACCTGTACCGCTCGGCCAGTGACGGCAGACCGGTATCGTTCGCGTCGCGCGTGCGGGCGAAGGGCTGATAGGCGCCGACCAACGAACAGGTGAACGTGGTGAGCGGCGCGTTCTGGCCCCCGTAAACCCCCAGCGGCACCGCGATGTCCGGCAGCCGCACGCCGCCGATCGGATTCCCATCGGCATCCCGCTGCGGCACCTGCACGACCGCGTCCGGCAACGCCTTCGGGGCTTGCAGGACGGTCGTATCCTCCGGCGCGGGCTGGAGCGGCATCAGCCGGGTCGCAGGTGGCGGCGTGTTCCGCGCCACCCATCCGTCCAGCCGCTGCAGGGTCGCCCGGGCCACGGGGGCCCAGTCGAGCCGGCCGGGCGGACGCGTGCAGCGATCCGCCTTCAGGACGGTGACGTGCGACGCCCCGGCGACATCGTACATCCGCACGTTTGCGGGCAACGGCAGATCGGCGGTGCCGTGCCCACCGGTCCGGCCAAGCGATGCACGCAACGACGCGTAATCGACCGTGGAGTTGAGCAGCATCATCTTGGGCGGCACGTCCCCGCGCGCCTCGACGGTGCGGACGATCTCGCCGATGGTCAGCGGCCCGTCGTTGACGCCCGGATAATCTGGATCGGCGAAATTCGGGGTCTTGTCGCCGCTCGAATGCGGCCCGGGGCCGGATTGCAGGATCGGTAGCACGCCCGCGCCGGAGACGAAGACGTCCATCCCGTCGAACACGCGCCGGCCCTGCGCGACGTTGAAGCCGTGCAGCAGGAACGTCTTGAGGAACCGCCCATCCTGGGACTTGCCGGTGCCGATCGTCCGGTTGATCGCGCCGGCGAGCGGGTTGCGCGTTCCCGTCGAATCGGACGCCGCATGGGCGAGGAAATCCGCGGTGTCGCGCACGATCGCGAAGCCGACGCCCTCGACGAAGCGCCGCTTCCCGTCCGGATCGGTGAAGGATGGCAGATCCGCGCCGCGGCCGAGTTCCCAGAAGACCTCCGCGACGGCATAGCCGCGATCCTCCAGGAAGCCGGTGCCGGGTTCGAGGTTGCCGGACTGCATCGGGACGGTGCGCGGGCTGTTGTAGAGCGCGTTGGCGTAGGCGTTTCCGCGGTTCGGCACGTCCACCAGCAGCGCGCCGTTACCGGCAGCGGGATCGGCCGGGATGAACAGGATGACGCGCGCCGCGTACGCGACCTTGCCGTCCTGGGTGCGCTCCGCCTTGTCGAGGTCGGGAATGCCGCCGGCGTCGGGCGCGAGCTCACCGTGCACCGTTCCATCGAGCCGGACGTAATCCCCGGCCGCGAAAGCGCCATAGGCTTGCCGGCCGGTGATCTCGAGCCGCGTCACCTCGGCTCGCGCAGCGCTCCCGCATAACGCGACGGCGACCAGCGTGGCAGCACCCAGACAGCGTCCCATGGCGATCCCCGTGCCGGTCCGGCCTCCTCCGAGCCGGATCCGCCCCGGACCATCGCCGTGGCCGGAAGCCTGTGCAAGCTGAGGGTGAGGCCGCACCATCACGTCCGGGTGCACATGCGGGTGCCTGTCTCCCCGGAAGCCGGGTCTCGGGTCGAGGCACGCCTGCCGCGTCAGACGGCCTTGCCGACGAGGCTGCCGATTCCGGCCGTCACCGCCATGGCGAGCGCGCCCCAGAAAGTAACACGCGCCGTGGCCCGGATCAGCGGTGCGCCGCCGGCGCGGGCGCCGAGGGCGCCGAGCACGGCCAGGAACAGCAGCGAGGCCGCCGAGACCGTGAAGACCGCGATCCGGCCGGGCGAAACAGCCGCCACGAGCAGCGGCATGGCCGCACCCGCCGAGAACGTCGCCGCCGAGGTCAAGGCCGCCTGGACCGGTCGCGCCGCGGTAAGGTCCGAGATGCCGAGTTCATCGCGGGCATGGGCGCCGAGCGCGTCCTTCGCCATGAGCTGGTCCGCGACCTGGTGCGCCAAGGCCTCGTCGAGGCCCCGGTCGATATAGATCCGGGCGAGTTCCTCCCGCTCGGCCGCCGGGTCGTCCGCGAGCTCGCCGCGCTCCCGGTCAAGGTCGGCCCGCTCGGTGTCGGATTGCGAACTCACCGAAACGTACTCGCCCGCTGCCATCGACATCGCGCCCGCCACGAGCCCGGCGCAGCCGGCAACCAGAACTTCCACCGGACCGGCGGCAGAGGCCGCGACACCGACGATCAGGCTGGCCGTCGAGACGAGGCCGTCATTGGCCCCGAGGACCGCGGCGCGCAGCCAGCCGATCCGGTTGATCAGGTGCCGCTCGGTATGGACGGGGCGCATCAAGGTCACGGGGGCGACGAGAGCGGGACGCAGGCCGGATCCGTATCGTCCAGATCCCGCGGCAGGATACGGCTCCCCTTCGCGCTCAGGAACCAGAGGCCGACGGTTTCGTCTCCGGGTCGCCTGGGTCGCACGAGACCGCGCGCGAGCAGGGACCGGACGGTCCGCATTTCCCAGGGCCCGGGCGACGGCAGGGCGCCGTCCCGATCCAGGCGGCGCAGCATCAACTGCTGCCCGGGAGTGAGGGCGCGCCAGGCCGGGGACGGTTCGAAGTCGGACATCGCAGATTGGAACTAATCCAATCTAACGCCGGCTTGCAAGATGCACGACCGCGCGTCTCGCGGCGAAGTGATGGTGCGAACGCTGTGATGGTTTGGCGTGCCCGTCAGGGCAGCACCTTTATTCGATTGCAGGAGCCACGGATCGCCGCTTGAGCAGAGAACCCGACCGAGGCGCAGGCAGCATTCGCTCGGAGAGGGCTCGTGTCTCCACGGGGGGCTCTGCAATCGCTGACCGAACAGCCCCCCCTTTGGGAGCTACCGAATTCACATGTCGGGTTTGGACGGGGCTGACGAAAGGCCGCCTCCCCCGTAGAAGCCCGCGGGTTCCTACATCGGGTTCGGACACACCGGTTCAGAGATCGAGCGCGGGTCCCCTCTCCCGGGCGGGAGAGGGTTGGGGTGAGGGTCGAGAAGGTTCAGGATCGCGCGCACCTTCAAGGCGCTGACAGGGTGCGCCTCTTCCGGAAAGTTCTCATCCCTCACCCTGTCCCTCTCCCGCACGGGAGAGGGGACCCGCGCCCTATTCGGCGACGGTGGTGTCACTGTCGTGTACCGTGCGCATTGCAATCGGGCACGGCTCTAAACCTTTGTTTTAAAGCGCTCTCTTGCGCCGAACCGGCGTCCACTTCGGCGGAGAGCGCTCTAGTGAATATCGAAGTCAGTGCGCAGAGGGGCCAGGGAGGGGCGTGGTACCGACGACACCGTGCTGCTCGTTCCTGCACCACCCCCCGCAGTTATCGCATATGCAAACATTGTAGTGCGCACGGATTTTATGCGCCGCAATGTGCGTCGTGAAAATCGACTGGGCCTCGTCTTTGGCTTCTTAGGGATCGACAGTCGAAATTTGGGTCCGAACCCGGAACGGATGGAATCCGTACAGTCCATAGCCGCATGGGAGAGGGGACTCGCACACGATGCGGGCATCCGCGAGCGGACCGAACGGTGAGAATGGCGCAGCGGATGTCGATCCCGCGAGTCCTGTGACCCTCGACGGCGCCGCGTGACGCCCGCCCCGCGCCAGCCAAAACCGAAAATCCTTATGCGATCCTGAGATGGACGCACCCGGTCCTGGCTCGAACCCTAACGCGGTTTCCGGGCACTCTCCAAGACGGCCAAGGCCGGTCGCGGAGCCTCCGCGGCCGGTCCGCCGGACCGGACCCGACCACCATGCTCGACATCGTCTTCATCACCGGCGGCCTCGCCTTCTTCGCGGCCGCCGCTGGCTACGCCGCGCTCTGCGACCGGCTCTGAGCGAGGCCGCCATGACCCTCGACCTCGCCCTCGGCGCCTGCGTGACCGCCGGCCTCCTCGTCTACCTCACCTACGCCCTCGTCCGCCCCGAGCGGTTCTGAGCGGCCCCGCAGGACCCCTTCCCATGACTCTCAACGGCTGGATCCAGATCGCGCTCTACTGCGCGGTCGTTCTGGCGCTCGTGAAGCCCCTCGGGTCGTACATGACTCGCGTCTTCGCCGGTGAGCGCACCCTCCTCTCGCCCGTGCTCGGCCCCGTCGAGCGCGGGCTCTACCACGTGTCCGGCATCGATGCCCGGCAGGAGCAGCACTGGCTCGCCTATACGGGCGCGGTCATCCTGTTTCATGTGCTGGGCTTCGCGGTGCTCTACGCGATGCTGCGGTTGCAGGCGGTCCTGCCGCTCAACCCGGCCGATCAGGCCGCGGTCGCGCCGGACCTCGCGTTCAACACGTCGACCAGCTTCATCACCAACACCAACTGGCAGTCCTACGGCGGCGAGACCACGCTCTCGTACCTGTCGCAGATGCTGGGGCTGACGCACCAGAACTTCCTGTCGGCGGCGACCGGCATGGCGGTGGCGGTGGCGCTGATCCGTGGTTTCGCGCGCGCCTCCACGGGGACGATCGGCTCATTCTGGGTCGATGTGACCCGCGCGACCCTCTACGTGCTGCTGCCGATCTGCATCCCCTACACGCTGTTCCTGGTCTGGCAGGGCATTCCGCAGACGCTCTCGCCCTCCATCGACGCCACGACCCTGGAGGGCGCCAAGCAGACGATCGCGCTGGGCCCGGTGGCGAGCCAGGTGGCGATCAAGATGCTCGGCACCAACGGCGGCGGGTTCTTCAACGTCAACGCCGCGCACCCGTTCGAGAATCCCACCGCCCTGTCGAACTTCGTCCAGATGGTCTCGATCTTCGTGATCGGCGCCGCGCTGACCAACGTGTTCGGCCGCATGGTCGGCGACGAACGCCAGGGCTGGGCGATCCTCGGTGCCATGGGCCTGCTCTTCGTGGCCGGCGTCGCCGTCACCTACTGGGCCGAGGCCAACGGCGGCTCCGTGCTCAACGGCTTCGGGCTCACCGGCGGCAACATGGAGGGCAAGGAGACCCGCTTCGGCATCGCGGCCTCCGCGCTGTTCGCGGTGATCACCACGGCGGCCTCGTGTGGTGCCGTCAACGCCATGCACGACTCGTTCACGGCGCTCGGCGGCCTGGTCCCGCTGCTCAACATGCAGCTCGGCGAGATCATCATCGGCGGCGTCGGCGCCGGCCTCTACGGGATGCTGATCTTCGTCATCGTGGCGATCTTCGTAGCGGGCCTGATGGTCGGCCGCACCCCCGAATACCTCGGCAAGAAGATCGAGGCGAAGGAGGTGAAGATGGCCATGCTCGGGATCCTCTGCCTGCCGCTGATGATGCTGGGCTTCACGGCGCTCGCCACGGTGTTGCCGGCGGGGCTGGCCGGTCCGGCCAATGCCGGCCCGCACGGCTTCACCGAGATCCTCTATGCCTACACGTCGGCGGCGGCCAATAACGGCTCGGCCTTCGGTGGGCTGACGGCCAACACGCTGTTCTACAACAGCACGCTCGCCATCGGCATGCTGGTCGGGCGGTTCTTCGTGAAGATCCCGGTGCTGGCCATCGCGGGCTCGCTCGCGGCCAAGAAGCGGGTACCGGCCTCGGCGGGGACGCTCCCGACCCATGGCGGCTTGTTCGTCGGGCTGCTCGTCGGCGTGATCCTGATCATCGGCGGATTGACCTTCTTCCCGTCCCTGGCACTCGGCCCCGTGGTCGAGCACCTGGCCGGGTCGGCCGGCCAGACCTTCGCGGCGGGGGGCTGAGATGCCGCGCGCCCTGCCCTCGCGCCGCATGCCGGGCCACCGGCTCATGCTGCATCGGCCACAGCCCCGGCGGAGCCAATCCCAGCCGGTGCGGACCTCGGACCTCGTGCTGGCACTCCTCGGCGTCGTGCTGCTCGGCGGCTTCGCCCTGCTGGCGGCCTACGCCCTGACCAGCGGCCTGCTGGCCCCCTGACCCCGACAGCGCCCGGCGCTTCGCGCCGGGCCTCCCGCCTCCCTCCGGACACCCCCCATGTCGCGTCAGACATCCTCCCTGTTCAGCGCCGCCCTGATCGGGCCGGCCCTCCTCGGCTCCGTGCGAAAACTCGATCCGCGGGCCATGATCCGAAACCCGGTCCTGTTCGTGGTCGAGGTCGTGGCCATCCTCACCACCGTGCTGTTCGCCCGCGATCTCGCCACCGGCGGCAGCGACCTCGCCTTCTCCGGCCAGATCATCCTGTGGCTGTGGTTCACCCTGATCTTCGCCAACTTCGCCGAGGCGCTGGCCGAGGGCCGCGGCAAGGCCCAGGCCGACAGCCTGCGGCGCACCCGCACCGAGATGACGGCCAAGCGCCTCACCGGAAGCGACCCTAAGATCCTCGGCCGGACCTTCGAGATGGTGCCCGGCACGTCCCTCAAGGTCGGCGACGTCGTACTGGTCGAGGCCGGCGACCTGATCCCCTCCGACGGCGAGGTGATCGCGGGCGTGGCCTCGGTCAACGAGGCCGCCATTACCGGCGAATCGGCGCCGGTGATCCGCGAATCCGGCGGCGACCGCTCGGCGGTGACCGGCGGCACGCAGGTGCTCTCGGATGAGATCAAGGTCCGCATCACCGCAGCCGCGGGCTCGACCTTCGTCGATCGCATGATCGCGCTGGTCGAGGGCGCCTCGCGGCAGAAGACGCCGAACGAGATCGCCCTCAACATCCTGCTCGCCGGGCTGACCCTCGTCTTCGTCTTCGCGGTGGCCTCGATCCCGAGTTTTGCGAGTTACGCGGGCGGTTCGATTCCCGTGATCGTGCTGGTCGCCCTGTTCGTCACGCTGATCCCGACCACGATCGGCGCCCTGCTCTCGGCGATCGGCATCGCCGGCATGGATCGGCTGGTGCGGTTCAACGTGCTCGCCATGTCGGGCCGCGCCGTCGAGGCCGCCGGCGACGTCGACACCCTGCTTCTCGACAAGACCGGCACCATCACCCTCGGAAACCGCCAAGCCACCGAGTTCCGCCCGGTCCGGGGCGTCTCGGAGCAGGACTTGGCCGACGCGGCGCAGCTCGCGTCGCTCGCCGACGAGACGCCGGAGGGCCGCTCCATCGTGGTGCTCGCCAAGGAGAGATACGGCCTCCGCGCCCGCGACATGGCCGGGCTCAACGCCACCTTCGTGCCGTTCACCGCGCAGTCGCGCATGTCGGGCGTCGATCTGGACGGCGCCTCCATCCGCAAGGGTGCGGTCGATGCGATGATCGCCTCGCTCTCCGGCCAGCCGGTGCCGAGCCGCGGCTCCAATGCGGCGCTGGCCTTCCACAGCGCCGCCGAGAGCCAGGCGGCGATCGAGATCCGGGCCATCGCGGAGACGATCGCCAAGGCCGGCGGCACGCCGCTCGCGGTAGCCCGCGACGGGCAGCTGCTGGGCGTCGTCTATCTGAAGGACATCGTGAAGGGCGGCATCCGCGAGCGGTTCGCGGAGCTGCGCCGGATGGGCATCCGCACGGTGATGATCACCGGCGACAACCCGATGACCGCGGCGGCGATCGCCGCCGAGGCCGGCGTCGACGACTTTCTCGCCCAGGCCACCCCGGAGGACAAGCTGGCGCTGATCCGCAAGGAGCAGGCGGACGGCAAGCTCGTCGCCATGTGCGGCGACGGCACCAACGACGCCCCGGCCCTGGCCCAGGCCGATGTCGGCGTCGCCATGAACACCGGCACGGTGGCGGCCCGCGAGGCCGGCAACATGGTCGATCTCGACAGCGACCCGACGAAGCTCATCGAGATCGTCGGCATCGGCAAGCAGCTGCTGATGACCCGCGGCGCGCTGACGACCTTCTCCATCGCCAACGACGTCGCGAAGTACTTCGCGATCATCCCGGCGATGTTCCTCGGGCTCTATCCGCAGCTTCAGGCGCTGAACGTGATGCACCTCGCCTCGCCGCAGAGCGCGATCCTCTCGGCGATCATCTTCAATGCGCTCATCATCGTCGCGCTGATTCCGCTCGCCTTGCGCGGCGTCACCTATCGGGCCGTCGGTGCGGCCGCGCTGCTGCGCCGGAACCTGCTGATCTACGGGCTTGGCGGCGTCTTCGTGCCCTTCGTCGCCATTAAGGCCATCGACCTCGCCGTCTCGGCCCTCCACCTCGCTTGAACCGGTCCCCCGGAGACCCACCATGCTCAGACAGCTTCGCCCCGCATTGGTCCTGCTCACCGCGCTCACGGTGATCACCGGCCTCGCCTATCCCCTTGCCATGACGGGTCTCGCGGGTGCGATCTTCCCCGCCAAGGCCGCCGGCAGTCTGATCGAGCGGGGCGGCACGACCGTCGGCTCCGGCCTGATCGGGCAGAATTTCACCGGCGCCGGCTACTTCCACGGCCGCCCCTCGGCCACCACCGCGACCGATCCCGCCGACGCGTCCAAGACGGTGCCGGCGCCCTACAACGCCGCCAATTCCTCCGGCTCGAACCTCGGGCCCACCAGCGCGGCTCTGGCCGAGCGGGTGAAGGGCGACCTTGCGACGCTGAAGTCCGAGAACGCCGCCGCGCCGGTGCCGATCGATCTCGTCACGACCAGCGGGTCCGGCCTCGACCCGGACATCTCACCGGAAGCCGCCTATTTCCAGGTGCCACGTGTCGCCAAGAGCCGCAGGATCGCCGAGGATAAGTTGCGCGATCTGGTGGCATCCCATGTCGAGGGCCGCTCGCTCGGGCTCCTCGGCGAGCCGCGCGTAAACGTCCTCGCCCTGAACCTCGCCCTCGAAGGTCTCGCCCGCCCGTCAGGCGCACTATAGAGGAACCATGCCCGAGCCCGGTCGCGAGCCGAATCGCCCCTCCCCCGACGCGCTCCTCGAAGCGGCGCGCCGGGAAGAGCGGACCTGCGGACGGCTCAAGGTCTTCCTCGGCGCCGCTCCCGGCGTCGGCAAGACCTACGAGATGCTGACCATCGGGCGCGCCCGCTTGAAAGCCGGGACCGATGTGGTGATCGGCGTGGTCGAGACTCACGGCCGCGCCGAGACCGAGGCCCTGGTCGACGGCTTCGAGACGATTCCCCGTCGGCCCGTGCCGTATCACGGCGCTGTGCTGCAGGAGATGGATCTCGACGCCCTGCTCACCCGCCGGCCGGCGCTCGCGCTGGTCGACGAGCTCGCCCACACCAACGCCCCGGGCTCGCGCCATCCGAAACGCTACCAGGACGTCGAGGAACTGCTCGATGCCGGCATCGACGTCCTGACGACGCTCAATATCCAGCATGTCGAGAGCCTCAACGACGTTGTAGCCTCCATCACCCGTATCCGGGTGCGCGAGACCGTGCCGGACGGCGTCCTCGACCGGGCCGACGACATCGAGGTGGTCGATCTCAACCCCGACGACCTGATCCAGCGCCTGAAGGACGGCAAGGTCTACGTCCCGACCAACGCCGAGCGCGCTCTCAAGCACTATTTCTCCCGCGGCAACCTGACGGCCCTGCGGGAACTGGCGCTCCGGCGCACCGCCGACCGGGTCGATGACGAATTGCTGGGCCACATGCGGGCCAATGCCATCGCGGGCCCCTGGGCGGCGGGCGAGCGCGTGCTGGTCTGCGTGAATGAGGATGCCAGCTCGTCGGGCCTCGTCCGCTACGCCAAGCGCCTCGCCGATCGTCTGCACGCGCCTTGGACGGCGCTCGTGATCGAAGGCGCCCGGGCAGCGTCCCTCCGGGAGGCGGAGCGCGATCGGATCGCCGAGGTCCTCCGGTTGGCCGACCGGCTCGGGGGCGACGCCGTCACCCTGCCGGGCGGCCGGCGCATCGCCGACGACGCGCTCGACTACGCCCGCTCGGCCAACGTCAACCACATCATCGTCGGCAAGGCGAACCGGTCATGGCTGTTCGAACTCATCAACGGCTCGGTGGTCCATGACCTCGTGCGCCTGAGCGGCAACATCAGCATTCATGTTGTCCGGGGCGAGTCCGTCCCGGACGAGCGGCAGCCCCGCCGGGCGATCACGGTAGCGCCCCCGCGCTCCGGCTTCGACATTAGGCCCTACGGCATCGCCATGGCCGCCATCGCGGCCGGTCTGGGGGCGGCCATCCTGGCGCAGCCCTACGCGGGCATCGAGAACGCCGACCTGTTCCTGCTCACCGCCGTCGTGGCGGTGGCGGTGCGCTGGGGCCTCGGTCCGGCGCTGGCCGCGGTCGTGGCGGCTTCGCTCGCCTACAACTTTTTCTTCCTGCCGCCGGTCTACACCCTGACCATCGCCGATCCGACCAACGTCGCAGCCTTCCTGCTCTTCACCCTGGTGGCGGTGCTGGTCTCCAACCTTGCGGCCCGTGCCCGGCGGGTCGCGGTGGTGAGCCAGGGGCGGGCGCGGGCGACGGAGCGGCTGTTCGGCTTCTCGCGCAAGCTCGCCACCTGCGGGACTCTGGACGATGTCCTCTGGGCGACCTGCGCCCAGGTCGCGGCGATGCTGAAGGTCCGCGTCGTGCTGCTCCTGCCGGACGGCAAGGCCGTCACCGTCCGAGCCGGCTATCCACCCGAGGACATGCTGGAGGCGGCCGACGTGGCGGCGGCCCAATGGGCGTTCGACAACGACAGGCCGGCCGGCCGGGGTGCCGACACGCTGCCGGGCGCGAAGCGCCTGTTCCTGCCGATGCGCACGGGGCGCGGCACGATCGGTGTGATCGGTCTCGACGCGGACGGGACCGGGCCGATCCTGACGCCGGAGGCTCGCCGCCTCCTCGACGCGCTGGCCGATATGGGGGCGCTCGCCATCGAGCGGGTCCGCCTCGTCGAGGATCTCGACCGGGCCGAGCGCGCCGCCGAGACGGACCGCCTGCGACAGGCGCTGCTCACCTCGATCAGCCACGACCTGCGCACGCCGCTGGCCTCGGTGCTGGGGGCCGCCAGCACGCTACGCGACCTCGACGCCGCCCTGGCGCCGGACGCGAAAGCGGAGCTGCTGGGCACTATCATCGAGGAAGCGGAACGACTGAACCGCTTCATCGCCAACCTGCTCGACATGACCCGTCTGGAGGCGGGAGCGGTGGCGCCGAATCTTTCGGCGCAGGATATCGGCGAGACCGTCGATACCGCGCTGCGGCGGACCCAGAAGGTCCTGGCGAAGCACCACATCGTGGTCGACGTCGCCCCCGATCTGCCAACGTTGGCGCTCGATCCGGTCCTGTTCGAACAGGTTCTCGTCAACCTCCTCGACAACGCTGCCAAATACGCGCCGGAGGGCTCGACCGTGACGCTCCGGGCGGTCCGCGAAGGGAGCGCGGTGCATCTCACAGTCCTGGACGAGGGGGATGGCCTGCCGGAGACCGATACCGAGCGGGTGTTCGACAAGTTCTATCGGGCCCGCAAGGGCGACCGGGTTCGGGCCGGGACCGGGCTGGGCCTCGCCATCGCCCGCGGTTTCGTCGAGGCGATGGGCGGCACGGTCACGGCTCTGAATCGCCGCGACCGGAGCGGGGCCTGCTTCAGCATCATCCTGCCGATACCAGCGCAGATCGCCTCGAAGGGCATCACCGCATGAGCGCGATGATAAACCTGGGGTCCGGCCGACGGGGGCCGGCGGTGCGGCGACATGCTGACGAACAGGACTCCACGATGCCTCCGAATGGACGACCTGCGCGGCCATGACCGTCGACGAGATCCTTGCGCCGGCCAACGCTCTGATCGGTCTGCGCACGTCGGGAAAGAAGCCGCTCCTCGACGATCTGGCCCGCCGGGCGGCCGGCACGCTCGGGATCGATGTTGCGGCGATCCTCCCGGCCCTGCTCCGACGCGAGGATCTCGGGTCCACGGGGATCGGGGATGGCATCGCGCTGCCCCATGCCAGGCTGGACGCCGTCCGGCGCCCCTTCGGGATGCTGGCCCGGCTGCGCGAGCCGATCGACTTCGACGCTGTCGATGACCGGCCGGTCGATCTTGTTTTCCTGCTGCTGCTCCCCGCGGATGCGGAGGGCGAAAATCTGAACGCCCTCGCCTGCGTGGCGCGCCGCCTGCGCGACCCCGAGACCGCCGCCGCGCTGCGTCGCGCCCGGGACGGGCAGAGCCTGCATGCCGCGGCGAGCGGCCGGAGCTTCACGGAGGCGTGGCGCGACGCCCCCGGGTTGATCAATGCGCCCCGCCCATCACGACGAACTTGAACAGGAAGATCGCGGCGATCACCCAGACCACCGGCTTCACCTCGCGCGCCCGGCCGGTGAACAGCTTGAGCGCCGCGTATGCGATGAAGCCGCAGGAAACTCCGGTGGCGATCGAATAGGTGAACGGCATGAGCAGCGCCGTCACGCAGGCCGGGATCGCCTCGGTGCGATCGTCCCAGTCGAGGTCGGCGAGTTCGCGCAGCATCAGGCAGGCGACGTAGAACAGCGCCGGCGCGGTCGCATAGGGTGGGACAGCAGCCGCCAGCGGGGCGAAGAACAGGCAGGCCAGGAACAGGATCGCCACCGTCACGGCAGTCAGGCCGGTGCGGCCGCCCTCCTCCACTCCGGAGGCGCTCTCGAGATAGGCGGTTGTGCTCGACGTGCCGAGCAGCGAGCCCACGAAGACCGACGCGGAATCGGCCATCAGCGCGCGGTCGAGGCGGCGCATCCGGCCCTCGGTGAGCAGTCCGGCCCGGTTGGCGACCCCCATCAGCGTGCCGGTGGCGTCGAACAGTTCGACCAGGAACAGGACCAGGATCACGTTGAGCAGCCCGCCCGACAGGGCGCCTGGAATGTCGAGGGCGAACAGCGTCGGGTTGATCGACGGCGGCAGGGAGACGATACCCTGGAAGCCGTTCCCCGCAACAGCGAAGCTCAGGGCCGTGACCGTGAGGATGCTGGAGAGCAGAGCCGCCCGGACCTTCCGGGCCGACAGGGCGGCGACCATGAGGAAGCCGATCACGGCCAGGACCGTTCCGGGTCGATGCAGGTCGCCGAGGGTTACGAACGTGGCCGGGCTCGCCGCGACGATGCCGGCATTCTTTAACGCGATGATCGCCAGGAACAGGCCGATCCCCGCCGTGATGGCGATGCGCATGGAGCGCGGGATCCCATCGACGATGATCGCGCGCAGCCCGGTCAGCGTCACGATCAGGAAGCACAAGCCGGATATGAACACGGCCCCCAGGGCAGCGGGCCAGGCGAAGCCGAGGCCCTGCACCACCACGTAGGTGAAATAGGCGTTGAGCCCCATCCCTGGCGCGAGGGCGATCGGATAATTGGCGTAGAGCCCCATGATCAGCGAACCGAGGGCTGCCACGAGGCAAGTCGCCACGAACACGGCGCTGCGGGGCATGCCGGCATCCGCCAGGATGCTGGGGTTGACGAACACGATGTAGGCCATCGTCAGGAACGTAGTCAGGCCCGCCAGCAGTTCGGTGCGGACGTTGGTCCCGTGCTCGGAGAGCTGGAATGTTCGCTCCAGAAAATTGCCCAACGGCTCAGGGGCGATGGCATCCCGCTTCATGTCGAGGCGCCGTCCGCGTTCAGGCTGGCCGCGACGGCCCGGTAGATCCGGTCGGGCGCGAACGGTGTCGCCGTAAGGCGCGCCCCGGTCGCGTCTCGGATCGCGTTGCCGAGCGCCGCCGCGACGGGGTTGAAGGGCGATTCGCTCATGGATTTCGCGCCGAGGGGGCCGACGCTATCGTGGGTCTCGGCGAACAGGACCTGCGTATCCGGGACATCGGCGCAGGCGGGAATGTGGTAGTCGCGAAACGCCTGCGTGATCACCCGCCCCGCGCCGTCGATGCGGACATCCTCGTAGAGTGCCGCGCCGATCGCTTGCGCGACTCCGCCTTCCACTTGGCCGCGGCACTGCATCGGATTGATGACGCGCCCGGCATCGGCGGCGTGGATGCTGCGCAGGATGCGCACCTCCCCGGTCTCCGGCCGGACCGCCACCCGGAAGGCCTGGACGTTGAACGACACCGAACGCGGGCTGCCGTCGGCGTGCCCGTCCGCTGCCAGCGGTCCGATTGCGGCAAGAGCGAGCGGACCGCTAGGCGTCACAATCTTATCGCCGTCGAGCCGACAAGCCTCGACGGCCTCGCCGGACTTTTCAGCCGCCTGGGCGCGGATCCGCTCCGTCAGGGCCTCGGCGGCACGCAGCACCGCCAGACCGCCGACAACGGTGCCGGTGCTGCCATAAGCACCGGTGTCGTGTCCGACCGCATCCGTATCGGCCGCGAGGATCCGCACGCGCCCAGGATCGGCGCGCAACGCGGAGGCCGCGATCTGACGATGCACCGTGCTGGTGCCGTTGCCGAACTCTGCGGTGCCGACCCGGACGGTGTAGGTAGCGTCCGCCTCCAGGCTCACCCGGGCGTCGGCGAAGTGGCCGCGGGGCGGGATCGTGTCGATCATCGCCATCGCCATGCCTGTGCCGGCGCGCCAGCCCGGTTCCGGCTCCGGTCCTGGATCGGCTTGCAACGCCGCTTCCACCAGATCCAGGCACTGGTCGAGCCCGTAGCTGCCGAACACCACGTCGTGCGGCTCCAGGCTGCTCGACACCATCGGGTCGCCCGGCCTGATGGCGTTCCGGCGACGCAGGTCGAACGGATCGATGCCGAGGCGCCGGGCGACCTCGTCCAGGGCGGATTCGAGGGCGAAGGTCGTCTGGCTCAGGCCGTAGCCCCGGAAGGCGCCGGACGGGACGGTGTGGGTGTAGACGGCGCGCCCGGCAACCCGCTTGTTCGGGCAGGCGTAGGCCGCCAGCACCTCGTTGCAGCCGTGGTGGATCACCCCGCCCGCATGGTTGCCGTAGGCGCCGGTATCCGAGAGGACTTCTAGGTCGATGGCCGTGAGCGTCCCGTCCCGCCGGGCGCCGACCGTTACGGTCACCCGCATCGGGTGGCGGGTCGTGGTCGCGGTGAACTGTTCCTGCCGGGTCAGCTCCCAGCGTACCGGACGGCCGGTCCGCAGTACCGCCAGGGCGACGAGATCCTCGGTCAGCATCTCCTGCTTGCCGCCGAACCCGCCGCCGACCCGCCCGCAGACCACGCGCACCGCATCCCGTTCGAGGCCGAACAGCTCGCACAGGGCATCCCGGGTCAGGAACGGCACCTGGCTGCTGGTGCGCAGCGTCAGGCGGCCGTCGGGGTCGTGCCAGCCGATGCAGCCATGAGTCTCCAGCGCTGCGTGCTGGAGACGCTGGGACAGGAAGGTGTCCGCATAGACGATGTCGGCCGCAGCGAGTCCCGCCGCGACGTCGCCGACCTCGCCATGGACCTCCGCGGCGAGGTTCGGGTGGGGCCCAAGGGGCGGCGCATCGGTGCCGGGTTCGTCGCGGGGATCGTGAACCCGCGGTGCATCGGATGCGAGCGCCACGGCTGGATCGAGCAGAGCGGGCCGGATCTGGTAGGTGACCCGCAGGGCCCGACATCCGGCCTCTGCGGCCGCCTCGGTCTCCGCAATCACGGCGGCCACGCGTTGGCCGACGAACCGCAGGATCGGATCGAGCACGCGGGCATCGGCGGCGTCGTCCCGTGGGTCCTGATGGCGGCCGGTGGAGAAGCGGCCGGGTGGTGCGTCCGCGTGGCTGAGGATTGCAACGACGCCGGGGATCGCGTGCGCGGCCGCCGCATCGATCGCCACCACCCGGGCATGGGCATGCGGCGAGCGCAGCACCTTGAGGTGGAGGGCGTCATCGGGTGGCATGTCGAGGGTGAAGCGCGCGCGTCCGCTGACCATCGGCAGCGCGGCCGGGGCCGGGAGGCTCTGTCCCACCGGATCGCCGCCACCATAATCCAGCGCGGCGTGGCCGATCCCCGAGATGGCGTCGCGGATCGCGCGATAGCCGGTGCAGCGGCACAGATTGCCCTTGAGAGCGGTGCCGAGATCCCGCCGCTGGCCCTGGTCGAGGGCAGCCGCGGTCATGATCATGCCGGCGGTGCAGAAGCCACACTGGAAGCCCTGCGCGGACAGGAAGGCCGCCTGCATCGGGTGGATCGTATCGGGTAAGCCGTCATCCGCGTGACAGTGGCCGGCGAGCCCCTCGATGGTGGTCACGGCCCGGCCCTCGACACGGAAAGCCGGGATTAGGCAGCTATGGACCGGTTCGCCGTCCAGATGGACCGTGCAGGCACCGCAATCGCCCGCGTCGCAGCCTTTCTTGACGCCGAACCATCCGGCCTCGCGCAGGTAGGTTCGCAGGCACTGGCCCGGCCGCGGCACGGCTTCGTACCGGCTCCCGTTGATCGTCAGATGCATCCGCCGCCCCCCTGCAACGCGTCGCGGATCTCCCGGGCGAGGAGACCGGTAACGTGGCGCCGCCAGTCGGGCCGGCCGTGGACGTCGTCGTAAAAGAGCGCGTCGGGGATCGCGGCGGCAAGGGTCTGGGCCAGCGTCGCGTCGTCGGGCCGACTGTCGAAGGCGAGATGGACCGGCCGGCGGATCGCAGCCGTCACGGTGAGCGCGAGGGCACCGCGCGCGTCTTGAGTCCCGATCACCAGGGCACCGGACCGTCCGGCCGGGCTGAGACTGATGCGCCGGAACGCCGTCCGCCGACTGAGAGCCTCCGCCGGGATGTGCAGGCTGCGCAGGATCTCGCCGGGTCGCAGAGCGTTTCGCTGGGGCCCGAGCACGAAGTCCACGGCCGGCAGGTCCCGCTCGGCGCCATCGGTCGACCAGATCGCGCAGCGCGCCTCCAGCGCCACGGCCAGCGCGATCATCGGCCCGGCCGGAAGGGCGAGGCAGAGATTGCCGCCCACGGTTGCGGTGTCCCAGATCTTGAACGAGCCGAGGAGCGCGCGGCAGCACTGCGGGATTAGCGGCGCAGCGCGCCAGTGGGATGGAAGCGTGAGGCGGTCGAGCTGTGCGAAGGTGCAGGTCGCCGCGAGGGTCAGGCCATCCGGTCCGATCGTGTGCGCTGGCCAGCCGAGACCCGCGAGGTCGACGAGGCGGCGGGTTTCCGGCTGCGGTTCGGAGAAAAGCCACGTTCCACCCGCGAGACAGGCATCACCCGCCTGCCACGACGGCAGCTCGGATCGGCTGCGCGGCCTCAGGACGGTCTCGATGGTGTTGAGATCCATGCAGCACGGCGTCCGGGCAAGAAGAGCATCGGGCCACGCACTATGCGTGCCGGTCCGCCGGCCCGGTCAAGTCGTGTCGGCCTGACCCCTGCTTGGATCGCACCGTGTCGCGCCTTAAGCTCGACTGCTAAGCCGATCGTCTGGAGACCACGATGCCGCTGATCACCGCGCGCTATGGAAAGGAACGCGTCCGGGTGATGCGCCTCGCCCGCGACGGCGCGCACCACGTCCCGCGCGAGCTGACGCTCTCGGTGATGTTGACCGGTGACTTCGACGCTGCCTGGACCGACGGGGACAACCGGGCCTGCATCGCCACCGACAGCGTGAAGAACATCGTCAACGTGACGGCGGCCCGGAACCCCACCCTCGACGCCGAGGCGTTCGTCACCGCGGTGGCGCGGGTGCTGATCGAAAGCTATCCGCAGGTCGCCTCGGTCTCGATCGAAGCCGAGGAGACCCGGTGGCTGCGCCACGCCGTCGGGGGCGTGGCGCATGATCACACCTTCACCCGCGACGGCAACGGCTTCGGCTATGTGGGGCTGGTCGCCGAGCGCACCGGATCGACGCTTCGCTCGGGCTTCCGCGATTTCACCTTTATGAAGACCACGCAATCCGGCTGGACCGGCTTCGTCGACGACCGGTATCGTACCCTACCCGATACGACCGACCGGATCGCCGCCACGAGCATGGACGCGACGTGGTCTTGGTCGACCAAGCCGGCCGAATATGGGATCGTGAATGCCCGAATCCTCGCCATCCTGCTCCGGGTCTTCGGAACCACGTACAGCCGCGGTGTTCAGGACAGCATGTACCGGATGGGTGAAGCTGCGCTCGCCGAGGTCCCGGAACTGGCCGAGATCGCATTCATAATGCCCAACAGGCATTATCTGCCGATCGATCTCAGGCCGTTCGGCCTGGACAACGAGGGCGCCGTCTTCCAGCCGACCGACGAGCCTTGTGGCCGCATCGAGGCGACGATCGGCCGGCGAAACTGATCGGCCGCAGAGCCAGGCGGTACCGGGAGTAGGCCGATGTCGGCGGCAGGTCTCCTCAGTTCGGCGCGCCGGTTTCGTCGGATCCGGACGCGTCGATCACGCTGCCGATCCGCTGCACGAGGGGCAGACGCATCGTGCAGCGCAAGCCATCCGGTTCGAAGGCGAGATCGATATGGGCGTTCAACTCGTAGCGTAGCATGTCGTTCAGGACCTGCATGCCGAAGCCCCGCCGCGTCGGCGGGGCGACGTCCGTGCCGCCGGTTTCCTTCCAGGTCAGAACCAGATCACTTGGCTGCATCGTATCGCGGGTGTCCACCGACCAGACGACGTTCACCTTGCCTTTGGACAGTCCGAAAACGCCGTGCTCGACGGCGTTGCTGCAAAGCTCATGCACAGCCAGGGCCATCACCTGTCCGGCCTTCGGACGGAGGCGGATAGTCGGGCCCGCCAGTTCCGCCTGATCGCCCTCGCGGATGAGATGGACCATCAACTCGTCCGAGATCAGCGAATGCATGCTGATCCCGCCGGACATGTCGAGACTGATGCGCGCGCGGGCGATCGCGTCGAGCCGGCCTTCGAGATGGGTGGCATAGCCTTCGACGCTTTCCGCTGTGTCGGCAGACAGACGCAGCACCGCACGAAGCATCGCCATGGTGTCGCGCAGACCGTGGCGCAATCCGTCGGACGCACCGCTCGCATTGAGGAGCCGTCTCAATCGCGCGTTGTCCGCCTCGAGCGCATCAACTCGCGGGTCGCGCACGTGATCCTGTGCCATGCAGGCCCTCTCCGGGCGGAAAGCCCCGACAATGCGACTGGCGCCGAACACGCGCGTGATATCGGGGCGACCATCACGCGTTCAAAAAATGCGGTCAACCACTTGCGCTCGGACAATCAATTGCGCGCCATGAGTGGACGGTGCGACCTTTTGGAACTCGCGATCTCGCTACCCCGGCGGCGCTGCCTCACGCCTTCCACACGACCGCTCACGAAGCGTGCGGGCGCTACAGCCCGCATCATGAAAGGCGTGCCGCGGGCTTGGTCTCGCAATGTTGATTTCGCGCGAATAGTAGGCGAAAACATTAGACCATTTATATCCATACAGATTGCGAGTTGCATCGACATCATTTTATAATGACGATATTAAATTTTACAAAAAGATAAGCATCGATAAGGCGAAACAAAGAAAACTCGTGCTTTGCAAAATTTGAAGCTGGGAGCTAAAGGATCCATCGAAGACTGCGGGGTAATTTAATCTTGTAGAAAAAGGTTCGCGGACCATGAAGTCGTCGAAGCAGACGATCTGTCTGTCAATGATCGTCAAAAATGAGGCGCACGTTATTGGTCGATGCCTCGACTCGGTCAGACCGATCATCGATCACTGGATCATCGTCGATACCGGTTCCACCGACGGCACACAGGATGCCATCCGGACCGCCATGGCGGACATACCGGGGTGCCTTGTGGAACGCCCGTGGGTCGACTTTGCCCACAATCGGAGTGAGGCGCTCCGCTTGGCCCGCCCGCATGCGGATTACTCGCTGATCATCGACGCGGACGACGAACTGGTCGTCCCGGCGGGGTTCATTCTGCCGAAGCTGGATGCGCCGTCTTACACCTTTACGATCCTCGACCGATTCACGCGCTACCCGCGCACGCAGTTGGTCCACAACGCGTATCCCTGGCGCTATCGAGGCGTGGTGCACGAATTCCTGGATTGTCCGAAGCCGACTTGGCAGGGATCCCTGCCACTCGCCATGCGGCGCGGAGAGGACGGAGCGCGGCATTGTGATGGCGACGAAACATATAGGCGTGATGCGATTCTCTTGGAAAAGGCGCTGAAATCTGAAAAAGATCCGTTTCTGATCGCGCGCTATACGTTTTATTTGGCGCAGAGCTACCGTGACATCGGCGAGTTTGAGAATTCACTTAGATATTACATGAAACGTGCAGAACTGGGCTTCTGGGATGAGGAGGTCTACATAAGCCTTCTCAGCGCGGCTTACATCATGGAGTTTCTCGGAAAATCCACCGCCGCGGTACTTGCCGTATACGACCGTGCGATCGCGACACGGCCGAGCCGGGCAGAAGCGCGGCATGGGGCCAGCCGCTTTTGCCGGAGGAAACAACAATTTGTAGACGCGTTCCATTATGCGCAAGCTGGA
Source organism: Methylobacterium sp. GC_Met_2 (assembly GCF_026540795.1). Classification (NCBI taxonomy): domain Bacteria; kingdom Pseudomonadati; phylum Pseudomonadota; class Alphaproteobacteria; order Hyphomicrobiales; family Methylobacteriaceae; genus Methylobacterium; species Methylobacterium sp. GC_Met_2. The sequence goes on along the minus strand of NZ_JALNUM010000004.1, from coordinate 26,903 downwards.
ATGCCGCCGAGGATGAACGCATCCGATCTCTTTGTGCAACCCTGGATCTACCAATATGGTCTGCAAGATGAATATGCGGTGAGTGCGTTCAACACCGGTCAGACGCGCCCCTGCTTATCAACATGCTTGGATATGCTGACGACTGGGGATTTGCCCGCTGATGTACGGGCCCGTATTGCGCGCTTGGCCGGTGAAGCCCTGGGTAAGATGGTCGATCCGATCTGGGGTTTTGCTAAATCATCTTATGACACGCACTTCATGCCACATTGGCAGTTTCGAACGTCGCTTTGAATATGCTTCGATTAAATTCGACAGTCCTCAAGATGGGAATCGCTGAAGGTCGCCGGCGCACCACCAGCGCCAGATCCCCTCTCGCCCCTTGCCCCGGAGCGGCTATCGGCCCTCTAACCCTCGTCTTCCAGCGGCCGCCCGTAATGTGATGAAGGTGCATGCGTGGTGGATCAAAGAGGGACAGGCCGGTTGGCTGAAATGGATATGACCGTATCTTACCGTGAACGCCCGTATCGGCCAGCCTGGTGCATCGACCCAGACGGAGGCGTCAGCCGGGTCTGGAAGAATTGATGCAAAACCAAAGAACTAGTGTTCACTCGCAGGAACGAAGTGAATGCGTCAGAACACTAACACAATGGGCTCCGGGGATTTGATGCGATTTGCCAACGTTTTTTGAGGGGAGACACGCTTTACCGGTAGTTTGGCTATGGCTCTGCTCGCGTTAATCGTCTTCGTCTGTCCCGGAATGGGCATTGCCGGCCTGTTGTGGCTGACGCAGCGGCAAGTCCGGCCATTCTGACCAGCGTTCGACCCTCGCGATCACGAACGAGGCGGCGCAATCAAGGGCTTCGCAGGGGTTCAAATGCAACATCTCTGCTCCGCTCCTCGAACGACTGAGGCGAATTGTTTGAGAGATCTACTCTAATTCGGGCTTTAGAATTATGTAATTTAATAATGAACAGTACTTTTATATAATTGATTGCACTAACTTAGTCATGGACCGTAAATTATAAAACCATTACTCTGGGATTTTTATACGTCACGAGGCATTCCGATAAATTTGCTTCCCGATCAGCGTCACGATAAGCCCTGTCGGGACAAGACTTAGAATGGATTTGGATGGCGTTCCCGGAGCGCAGTCGCGCGCGACAATCTTCTATCAATCTGCGGTCGATCGTCATCGGCTCTGCGATCGCATTGTTCATGATCTCCATCGGGATCGGAACGTTCTCCGTATTCCGCATCAGTCTGATCAACGAGACCAGTCGGTCGGTTGCCGGAGAAATCCGGGCGGTGGCGATCCTCGGCACGATGAAGCAGCTCAGCCAGGAACTGCGTGCGCTCGACGTCCTGGCACACCATGCGCCATCCGATTCGGCGCGGCTGGATTATCGGGCCCGGATCGCGAAGGCACAGGAGGCGTTCTCCGGCGCCTGGAGCACCTACGCGCCTACCGTCGCGGGAACTGATGAGCAGCGCCTCGCCCATACCCTGCGCGAGGCCTGGCAACACTTCCTCGCGGTCGAGGCGGAAGCGGCGGCGCTCGACCGGGCCGGCGAACGCGAGTTGGCCGATGCGGTGTTCGACACCGCCTTGCAGAACGAGGCTGCAAGCTTCACGCAGGCAGTCGACACGGTGCTCGGCTACCGCCAAGCAAGGGCGTTCGATCGGACCGCAATGGCGGATTCGGTCGGCGACGCCTCGCGGATGGCGGTGATCGTTGCAGTCGCACTAGCGGCCTTCCTGACGCTCGGAATCGTCTGGTTCATCCTACGCCGGGTCGCAGCGCCGATCGCCAGGATGACCCGTGTCATGGAGCAGCTGGCCCAGAACGACCTCGCCGTAGCGGTGCCATCCGACGCGCGGGGCGATGAACTCGGCGCCATGGCGGGCGCGTTGCGGGTGTTCAAGGACAACATGCTGCGCACCCAAACCATGGAGGCGGAAACGGCGCAGCTTCGGGCGCAGGCGGAGGAGCAGCGCCGGACGGTGATGCACACGATGGCGGAGCGTTTCGAGGCCTCCGTCGGCGGGATCGTCGGCACGGTGACGGCGGCGGCCGTCGAGCTCCGCAGATCGGCGGACCAGATGAGCCGCGCGGCCGGGGAAACGGCGACCCAGTCGACCAGCGTAGTGGGTGCGGCGGAAAAGGCGCAATCCAATGTCCGGATGATCGCCGCGGCGGCCGACCAGCTCGGCACGTCGGTCCAAGAGATCGGACGCCAGGCCGAGAAAACCGCCGAGGTGGCCAACGGCGCCGCCACCGACGCGGCGCAGACCACGGAGCTGGTCCAAGCGCTCAATGGCGCCGCCGCCCAGATCGGCGACGTCGTCCGGATGATCGCCAAGATCGCCGCCCAGACCAATCTCCTGGCGCTCAACGCCGCCATCGAGGCGGCGCGGGCCGGCGAGGCGGGCCGGGGATTCGCGGTGGTGGCCGCCGAGGTGAAAGCCCTCGCCGGGCAGACCAAGCAGGCGACCGACGACATCACGCGGCATGTGAGCATCATCCAGGGGTCCACCGCCTCGGCCGTCGCGGCGATCACCGGCATCACCATCCGAATCGAGGACATGAGCCGGGCCGCCGCCTCCATCGCGGCGGCCGTAGAAGAGCAGGGCGCTGCCACGCAGGAGATCGTCCACAACATCTCCCAGGCCGCGCAGGGCACCGGCGAGGTCAGCACGCACATCGCCGACGTGGCCGGCACCGCCGAGAAGGCGGGCGATACGGCCGAAACGGTGCTCAGCGCGGCGAGCGCTCTGTCGCGCGACGCCGAGCGACTTGGTGCCGAGGTCGCACGCTTTCTTCAGACGATCCGCGCCGCCTGAGGCCGCGTCGGACCAACACGCCGGACCCGACATCATGAACCGATCAGGCACGGCCCGGACCATCATGGGAATCCGAGTCACTCACTCCGGCGCATGCGACCGCGCCCGGTGGTGGCTTGTAGCGCTCCTCGTCGCCCTCGCATCCGGGCTCGAGCCGGCAGCCGCGACGACCCTGGGCGTAACGATGATCCCCCCGGTCGCATTCACGCAGCTCCTGCACGATCGGATCGCGGAACACGCCAAGTCCCGCAGCGTAGCCGTGCAGTTCGCTTTTTCGCCCGAGGGCGCGGGCGAACAGCAGATCGCACAGGTCCGGTCCTTCATCGCCGCGAAGGTCGATGCGCTTCTTGTCATGCCGGTCGACGCGATGGCCAACGCCACCATCACGCGTCTGGCGCAGGAAGCCGATATTCCACTGGTGTACTTCAACAACGGGCCGCGGGAGGATTGGTTTTCCGGGCGCGTCGCCTTCGTCCTGCCCAACGATCTGGTTGCCGGTCGGCTGCAGATGCGCAAGCTCGGCCAGATGCTGAACGGGTCCGGATCCGTTGCGATCCTGGCGGGGCATCCGACCCATTCCGGATCGGTGCTGCGCACGCAGGGCGTCAAGGCGGTGATGCGCGAGTTCCCGAACCTCCGTCTCGTCGCCGAGTCTGCAGCGGACTGGGACCGCGCCAAGGCCCGCGCCGTCGTCGCCGGATGGCTGGCGCAAGGCCTGTCCATCAATGCGATCGCCGCCAACAATGATGAGATGGCGCTCGGAGCCGCCGAAGCCGTCGAGGCGGCGGGCATTCCCGCTGGTCGCATCCTGATCGGTGGCGTCGACGCCATCCCGGACGCCATCGCGGCCATGCAGAAGAAGCGCTTGGCCGTGACCGTCCATCAGGATGCCGCGATCCAGGGCGGCAAGGCGGTGGACGATGCCCTGGCGCTAATTCGGAGCGAGCCCGTGCAGCAATACGATTGGGCGCCGTTCGAACTGGTCACTGAACGGATGTCGACCGCGCATTTCGCCCAATAGGCGACGGCAGCGCTCATCGTTTCGAAGTGAGCGCCTTCGCCTCGCGCTCCACGAGGTCGCCGATCCGCTGCAGGACCTTGCCTTGCCGCGCAGCCCCTGAGGCTGTCATGGCGGCCCATGGGACGCGGCGACAGCCGCTCAGGCGTTAGCGCTGTGACGCTTGATGTCGGCGTCCACCATCTCGGTGATCAGCGCCTCCAGGCTGGTCTGCGCCTCCCAGCCGAACGTTGCCTTCGCCTTGGTCGGATTGCCGAGCAGAACCTCGACCTCCGCAGGCCGGAACAGCGCCGGATCGATGATGAGGTGATCGTCGATGTTCAGGCCGACATGCTTGAACGCGATCGCGCACATGTCCCGCACCGTCGTGGTCCGCCCCGTGGCGATGACGTAGTCATCCGGCTTATCCTGCTGCAGCATCAGCCACATCGCCTGCACGTAGTCCCGGGCGTGGCCCCAGTCGCGCTTGGCGTCGATGTTGCCGAGCCGCAGCTCCGTCTGCTTGCCGAGCTTGATCCGCGCGACCGCATCCGTGACCTTGCGGGTCACGAACTCGACGCCCCGCAGCGGGCTCTCGTGGTTGAACAGGATGCCGTTCGAGGCGTGCAGCCCGAAGCTCTCGCGATAGTTGATCGTCATCCAGTGCGCGTAGAGCTTGGCCACGCCATAGGGTGAGCGCGGGTAGAACGGCGTCGTCTCGCTCTGGCGCTCCTCTTGGATCAGCCCGAACATCTCGGAGGTGGAGGCCTGATAGTAGCGCGCCTGCGGGGCGACCGAGCGCAGGCATTCGAGCATGTGCACGGCGCCGAGCCCCGTGACCTGCCCGGTCAGCAGCGGCTGCTGCCAGGACGAGGTGACGAAGGACTGGGCGGCGAGGTTGTAGATCTCGTCGGGCTTGGCGGTCTGAACGATCCGCAGCAGGGCGGATTGGTCGAGCAGGTTGCCGTCGACCAATTCGACATCGTCGAGGATGCCCAGCCATTTCAGACGGTGATCGAACACGCCGGCATGGCTCGAGCGGCGCACGATGCCGGTGACCGCGTAGCCCTTCTCAAGGAGGAGCTGCGCCAGATACGCCCCGTCCTGGCCCGTCACCCCTGTGATCAGCGCGCGCTTGCCCGTCATATCCCCGTCCCGTCGCAACATATGCCCGGCTGCTACGACTCGTGCGGCCCGGACGTCAAGGCGAGGGCTTGCCCGCGCAACGGCCCTAAGGCCGGCTCAGCCAGTCACGGACGCCCTCGATCGTCCGGAACTCTTCCAGCGCGTGAACCCGAGCTCCCGGCACTGCGGACCGGGCCATGGTGGCGAGGGCGTGTCCCGGTCCGAGTTCCAGCACGCGGTCGGCGCCGTACTCGCGGCAGGCCTCCAGGCAGGCGGCCCAGTCGATGCTGTGTGAGATCTGCGTCGCCAGCTTGGCCAATCCGTCCTCGCTGCGGAAGACGACCGCGCCGTCGAGCCCGCTTACAAGGCGTGGCGCGCCCGGTGGTGGGCGGCACAATGTCGTCTGGCGCAGGGCCTCGCGGAACGCTTCCGAAGCGGCCGCCAGCAAGGGCGTGTGCGACGGGGTGTGGATCGGCAGGACCACCGCCCGCTGCGCTCCGCGCGCGCGCGCCGCGTCACACAGCGGCTCCAGCGCGTCCCGCGCGCCGCCAACCACGCCGCTATCCGCGGCGTTGCGAATCGCAAGATGGCATCCGTGCTCGAGCGAGAGGTGATCGAGCACGTCGAGCCCGAGGCCGCGGATGCCCGCGAGCCCGAACCCGACGCCCGAGGCAGCGTCCATGGCCTCGGCCCGCCGCGCTGCGAGCGCCAGCACGTCCTGCGGCTCGAACCGACCGGCGATCCCCCAGGCCGCGAGATCGCCGATGCTGTAGCCCGCCACGATCGTGCGGATTGTCCCGGCGGCGCCCAACGCCCGCCAGGAGGCCAGGGCTGCCACGCAGCACAGGATCTGACCGGTCCGGTTCTGGTGCAGGGCGTCGCTGCCGCTGCGCGCGAGATCACGGGGGTCGACACCGCCGAGGAGCGGCTTGGCGGCGGCGAAGATGGCCTGTGCGTCCGGATGATCGGCCGTCAGGTCGAACATGGCCGGGTTCTGGCCGCCCTGGCCGGAGAGGAGCAGCGCCAGCGTCATGCGATCACCGGATCGCGCAAGCCGGCAACGGATCTCAGGGTCACACCCTCGAGGCCCTTGGCCAGGACCGACCCATCCTCGGGAGCGTCACGCAGCTCACGCCAATGTAGGCCGGTGCCGTCCGGAAGGAGAATTTCCCCGTCGATGCGCATCGCGGCGTTCTCCGCGATCGCTTCGAGCCCGGTCAGCAGATTGATTGGAACCGGATCCGGACAGGGCCAGAGCAGATCGAGATCCGAAGTCGCATTGAGATAGGTGAGGCCGGTGACGGCCTGCCACAGCAGGCTGCCGAACGGCCGCGGCACGATGCCGTGATCGCACCCGAGCGAGAGAAGCGCCGCAATCGCCGGCCGCCAGGCCGTCGGGGCGTAATCGCTGGCCTCCGCGAGGTTTAAGGCCGCCATCGGCGTCAATGCAGCGGCCGGTAGGGCGAGACCGATCCGCCGCTTGCCGTCAGACGGCGGCATCGGCAAGCCGAGGGGCACGGTCTCTCCGGTTTCCCCCGGCATGCGACGCCGCACGATCAGCGGGCGGCCTTCTTGAGCCCAACGGTCGAGGTGCCGAACACCGTCGAGATCGTGCCGGGTGCCGAGCCATGCGCCCCAGGCCGAAACATTGACCTGAACGAGATCGTGGCGCCGATACGTCTCAGACACAGCGGTTCTCAGCGTCGTCGGGCCTGATCGATGACCGCGCGAGCGACATCGTGCGCGACCGGGCGGCCGCCGCGCTCCGCACCGAGCCGATCACGCACATCGCCCGGCTCCAGTCCGGCGATGAGATCGCGAATCTGATTGGGGAGAGGTTTCCCCGGATCGAGGACGACGTGAACGGCGCCGGTCGCCACCATGTTGTCGAGGCCCGGCGCGAAGACGGGCGTCGTCTTCGCCATGTCGTTGAGCTTGTCCAGGGGCAGCTTGGTCACCCGCGCGACCGAGGGCAGATCCATCACGCTCGGATTGGCGCCCGGCAGAGCTGCCAGGACCCGCGTGGCGAGCGCTGTCGCGATGAAGGCTCCGGCCGCCGAGTGACCGTAGATGAGCCCGATCGTCGGGTGGCCCGTGCGATCCGCCAGCAACAGCGCCTTGGCGAGGTGGGCGAGGCACTCGTTGAGCCCGAGAAGTTCGTCCCGCCGGCTCATGCGCTGGCTGTCGGAATCGACCGCCACAAGGATCGGCGCCCGGTCGCCCGCCCGGATCGCATCGAGCACCGCCCGTGACAGCCGCAGCGCCCCATCAACCCCGAGCGGCGTATCGCCGTCGATGCCGACAACGGTGATGCGCCCGTCGGCGAACGGCCCGGTGCCGCTCACCAGCCCGTCCTGGACCGTGACGTCGTGCCCGTGCGGGAACAGGGCGGTCAGGATCTCAGCGAGCGTCATGGTCGATCTCCCGGGCCCGGGCCACGGTCGCGTCGAACGCATCCGTATCCATCGCCGGCACCGCCTCCGGATCGTTGACGCCGAGCCGTCGCCAGATGTCTGTGGCGTCGCGGCAATCACCGAAGCGCGCGATCCGGTCTTCGAGCCGCGCCTGCTCGGCCTCCAGGGTATCGAGATCGAAGGCCGGGGCCCGGCCGATCAGATCCAGGGCTGCCCGCCGGAAGGCCGAAACCGTGTCGGCGCAGAACGCGTCCGCGCCGCCGGTGAGCCGGCGATGCTTGCCGCCCATCGTCCGCCAGACGAGCGCACGGTCGCGGGAATCGAATTCCTCCGCGCCCTTGTTGGTCTCGATCACCTCCGGCCCGGAGACCGAGATGCGCCCCCCCCCTTCGGAGACGGCGAGCCGCGAGCAGGTGCCGGCGATGAGGCCGCCGCCGCCGTAGCAGCCAGCCCGCCCGCCGATCAGGCCAATCACCGGGATATCGGCCGCGCGGACATCCACGATCGCCCGCATGGTCTCGGCGATGGCGGTCTCTCCGGCATTGGCTTCCTGGAGGCGGACGCCGCCGGTATCGAACAGGATCAGCACCGCTTTCGGCTTCAGTTCCAGAGCCACCCGGAGCAGGCCGACCAGCTTGGCCCCGTGGATCTCGCCGAACGCGCCGCCCATGAAGCGGCCTTCCTGGGCGGCGATCAGGACGGGCGCGCCGTCGAGGGTCGCTTCGCCGACCATGATGCCGTCGTCGAAGGCGCGGGGCAGGTCGAACAGCGGCAGGTGCGGGCTCATCCGCCGCTCGGTGGGCGGCAGAAACTCGCGGACGCTGCCCGGATCGGCGAGGGCTGCCACCCGCTGGCGGGCAGTCGCTTCGTACCAACTCAGGCTGCCGGGATCTGGGCGCGCGGAGCGATCGCCAGCCATGGTCAGGCCTCCATCAGCCGGGCACCCTGAAGCAGGCGCAGCGACACGGTATCGGGGCGGGCGCCGCCGTCGTTGATGCTGATCCGGAGGCCGCCGGGCTGCGCCCGGGCGACGAAATCGGCCACCACCGCCTCCCAGACGTCGCCGTAGCCGGCAATCGGCGTCTCGATCGCGACCTCGCAGGCATCCGGCGCAAGGACCCGCTCCAGCAGGATCTCCAGATTACCGGAGGCGACCACGCCGGTGATCGCGTTCGGCACCAAGCCGGGCAGCGGCTTCCGGGTGGTGTGGCGGAAGGTCAGGGATTCCATGGCCAGTTCCGTTAAAAAGGATCCTTGATCCCGATGGAACACCTCATCGTGAGGTGCCGGAGCGAAGTTGAGGCCTCGAAGGAGCCCTGCAGATACCACCGCGATCCCTGGAGCCCTCCTTCGAGGCCCGCTGGTGCGTGCACCTCAGGATGAGGACCGTGATTGGATCGATGTGCGTCGGTCTCACCGATTACCAGTTCCGGAACTTGGCCGGCGGCTCGTAGAGGCCACCCGACCAGTGCACCAAATCCTTGATCGATTTCGCAGCCAGCAACGCCCGATCGGCGTCGAGGGGCTCGATGCCGAGATCTTCCGGCCGGCGGATGATGCCGCGGGCGCGCAGTTCCTCGACCTTCGCTCGGTCGCGGCCGCGACCCACCGCGGTGTAGCCCGCCACGCCCCGGATCGCTTGCTCGCGCTCGTCGGCATCCCGACAGAGCAGGAGGTTGGCGATACCCTCCTCGGTGACGATGTGGGTCACGTCGTCGGCGTAGATCATGACCGGCGCCAGTTCGAGGCCGATCTTCCGAGCCAGTTCCAGGGCGTCGAGCTGCTCCACGAAGGTCGGGACCAGCTTGTCGCCGAAGGTCTCGACCAGCTGCACGACGAGTTTGCGCCCGCGCATCAGGGCGGGGTCGCCGACGATCTGCCCCTCGCGCCCCGCCTTCATCCAGGCATCCGACGGGTGACGGCGGCCGTGCGGATCCGAGCCCATGTTGGGGGCGCCTCCGAACCCGGCTACGCGCGACTGCGTGATCGTCGAGGAATGACCCGACAGGTCGATCTGGAGCGTCGCGCCGATAAACATGTCGCAGGCGTACAGACCGGCGGTCTGGCAGAAGGCGCGATTCGAGCGCAGGCTTCCGTCCGCGCCGGTGAAGAAGATGTCAGGTCGCTCGCGGATGTAACGGTCCATCCCGACCTCTGAGCCGAAGCAGTGGACCTGCTTGACCCAGCCGGATTCGATCGCCGGGATCAGGGTCGGGTGCGGGTTGAGCGCCCAGTGGGTGGCGATCTTGCCCTTCAGGCCGAGCTTCTCCCCGTAGGTCGGCAGCAGCAGCTCGATCGCCGCCGTCCCGAAACCGATCCCATGGTTGAGGCGGCGGATGCCGTACTCGGCGTAGATCCCTTTGATCGCCATCATGGCGATCAGGATCTGGGTCTCGGTCATCGCCGCCGGATCGCGGGTGAACAGCGGCTCGACGTAGAACGGCCTGTCGGCTTCGACAACGAAATCCACGCGATCGCCCGGGATATCGACCCGCGGAACCCTGTCGACGATCTCGTTCACCTGCGCGACCACGACGCCGTTCTTGAAGGCGGTGGCCTCCACGACGGTCGGCGTGTCCTCGGTGTTGGGCCCCGTGTAGAGGTTGCCCTCCCGGTCGGCCGAAACGCCCGCGATCAGCGCCACGTTGGGCGTGAGGTCGACGAAGTACCGGGCGAACAGTTCGAGGTAGGTGTGCACCGCCCCGAGTTCGATCTGGCCGCCGTAGAGCATCTTGGCGATGCGGGCGCCCTGCGGGCCGGAATAGGAATAGTCGAGGCGCTTGGCGATGCCGGTCTCGAACACGTCGAGGTGCTCCGGCAGCACGATCCCCGACTGGACCATGTGCAGATCGTGGATCTTGCCGGGATCGCAGGCGCTGAGGCCCCGGGCCAGGCAATCAGCTTGCTTCTGGTTGTCGCCCTCGAGGCAGACACGATCCCCGGGCCGCAGGATCGCTTCGAGCAGATCGACGACGGCTACTGCCGGCACGACCTTTCCCGTAGCATGGGCGCGCCCCGCCGCGATGCGCGCGTCGCGCGCCCGCCTCTCACCGCGCCATTCGGTCATCCGCGCGCTCCCACTCGGTATGCCGAACCGGAGATAGTACGGCGTTCGGTATTTTCAAACCCATCGCCATCACAGTTTCGTATACGGGAGTGTCATTCTGTCAATATCTTGCATACTTCCGGAAAGGGCGACGAGCCGAGACGGGAAGGAGACGCTCCATGCCAAGCGCGTCGAGACACGTGCCGCGACTCGCCCTCCGCACGGCTGAGCCGAAGGACCAACGCCGATGATCGTGCTCGGTGTCGCCCTGCTTGCCGGCTGCACGCTGATCGGCGTGTATCTCGGCGACCTTCTGGGACTTGCGCTCGGCGTGAAGGCCAATGTCGGCGGTGTCGGCATCGCGATGATCCTGCTCATCGCGGCGCGCCTCTGGCTGTCGCGGCGGGGCCGCCTGACCAAGGGCGTGCAGTTCGGCGTCGAGTTCTGGGCCGGCATGTACATCCCGATCGTGGTCGCCATGGCGGCCCAGCAGAATGTGGTCGCGGCAATGAGCGGCGGCCCGATCGTGCTGATCGCCGCGACGGGATCGCTGGTCCTGTGCTTCGGCGCGGTGGCGCTGCTCAGTCGGATCGGCCGCCGAGACTCGGGCGACGCCGCGGTCGAGCACGGCGGATCGGTGATCGAGGGTGACGCGGAGCCGATCCCTGTCGGTCGCACCGCCTCCCTGGCCGGGAAGGAGTGAGCACCATGGATCACACGATCTGGCATGGCATCGAACATGTCTTCGTGGAGCAGAGCTTGGTCGCCGCCTTCGCAGTGGTCGGCGCGCTGATCCTCGTCTCCAACGTCGCCGCCAAGTCTCTCACCAACGGGCGGGTCCACGGTTCGGCCATCGCCATCGTGCTGGGCTTGGTGCTGGCCTATGTCGGTGGACTCTACACCGGCGGGAAGAAGGGTCTCGCCGACATCCCTGCGCTCGCCGGCATCGGCCTCATGGGCGGGGCGATGTTGCGAGACTTCGCGATCGTGGACACGGCCTTCGAAGTCGATGTCGTCGAGGCTCGCCGCGCCGGCCTGCTCGGCGTGCTCGCCCTGGCCCTTGGAACGATCCTGCCGTTCATCGTCGGCACCCTGACGGCTGTCGCGTTCGGATACCACGATGCGGTCTCGATCACGACGATCGGCGCGGGGGCGATCACCTACATCGTCGGACCCGTCACCGGCGCGGCCATCGGCGCGGACTCGACCGTCATGGCCCTTTCGATCGCCACCGGAGTGACCAAGGCCGTCATGGTGATGGTGGGCACGCCCCTGGTCGCGCGGCTGATCGGCCTCGACAATCCGCGCTCGGCGATGGCCTACGGCGGCCTGATGGGGACCGTGAGCGGCGTGGCGGGAGGCCTCGCGGCGACCGATCCCAAGCTGGTGCCGTACGGGGCGCTGACCGCCACCTTCCACACCGGTATCGGCTGTCTGGTCGGGCCCTCGATCCTGTTCCTGGCCGTGCGCGCCCTGGTAGGGTGACACACTTCACCACCGCGTCGCCTCGGCAAGATTCGGTGGATGATGACGGAGGACTGTGCCGTTTGCTTTGTGGACTTGAAGCCGCGTCGAGCGGATTGGTCTAAGGTTGACGAATGCACGGCGATTTTCAGAAGATCGATACGGGATTGCTCTCGGACCGGATCCGTGACGCGCTCACCGATGCCATCGCGTCTGGCGAGATTGCGGCCGGCACGGCCCTCGACGAGCAGAACCTCGCGCAGCGCTATGGTGCATCGCGCACGCCGGTGCGGGAAGCCCTGCGGCAGCTCGCGGCCTCGGGGCTCGTGGAGATCCGGCCGCGGAGAGGCGTCGTGGTCGCGCGGCTGACGCCGCAGCGCATCGCCGACATGTTCGAGACCACCGCCGAGATCGAGGCGATGTGCGCCCGGCTCGCCACCTACCGGATGACCCCGCTCGAACGGGGCCAACTGATGGAGCTACACGCGGATTCGGCGATCGCGGTCCGGGATGGGGACATCGACGCCTACGACCGCTTCAACCGCGCCTTCCACGAGGCGCTCTACACCGCGACCCACAACGGCTACATGGCCGAACAGGCGCTGGCGATCCGCGAGCGCCTGGCCGCCTTTCGCCGGACGCAGTTGCGACACGCCGACCGGATCGGCCGCTCCTATGAGGAGCACGGGGAGATCCTGACGGCGATCGCGGAGGGCGACGGCGAGACGGCGGCCCGGCGGATGCGCGCGCACATGCTACGGGCGGCCGTGGCGCTGGGGCGGTACATCGCGGAGCACGGCTGACGTCCGGGAACGGCACGCCGCTCCGGTACCGTTACCGTGCGGAGCCGGACTGGCAGGATCGACAGCCTCACAGCTCGAAGGGCGGTTTGCCCGCGATCACGTCACGACCTCCGAGCCCCGCTGCGGGGGCGTCCCGAGTGCATCCGCCATGCGGCCCACGCGTTCGGCCGCCCGGCCGATCCCCGCCGAGGCCCGCTCAGCATCCTCCGCCCGGCCGCGCTCCGCAGCCTCGGTCGCGGCGCGCAAGTCCGAGACCTCCGCCTCGAGCCCGGCAAGCCGCCCGCGCAGTTCCGCCAGCTCGTCCGCGATCGTCAGCGCCGCCATCACCTGCAGGCGCATGTCGCCGATCTCGCCGAAACTCTTGCGCATCTCGCCGATGCGCCCGTCGAGGCTCTCGGCGAGTGCGGTGAGATGCGCCTCCTCGCCCTCCCCGCAGGCCATGCGGTAGCTGCGGCCGTCGATGGTCATATTGATCTGCGGCAAGAGCGGCTCCGGGAGGCGCGATATCCGGGTCAGGCGCGTCCGAGGACATCCTGGACGGTCTCGATCGCCCGGTCGAGGCGCTGCCCGACCTCGCCGGTCGTGGCGGTGACCTCCGCGAGCCGGGCGCTGGCCGCGTCGAGGGCGGCGGCGAGCCGCGCACGATCCTCGTCCATCAGCGCCAGCTCGGCGTCGCGGTCGTCCGGCTGAGCGGCTTTCTCCAGGCGGTACTGGACGACGGCATCCATACGGTTCACCGCTGCCTCGAGGCGGGCAAGCGCCTCGTCGATCATGCTGGGTTCGGACTCGTCGGCCATGGTCTTCCGTTTGTCGGACGCGGAAGTTTTTGATCGAATGCCGTCGGAATTCCAGCGCAAAATTGCGGATCTCACCCGGAAGGCACCACCCGGTAGATCAAGCGTCGAAATCCCTGTTTATTGGTTGGAGAATCGAAGGTCTTTGTCACCGCCACGCGTTTGACAGGTCCAAGCGCCATGCTAGACAGCCGCGCGCTCCCGAAAGGGACCGCGCACGACGCCGGGAAAGCCGGCCCGTGACAGTCCCGAGGCCGTGGCCGGAACAGGGCGCTTCGCTGGTTGCCGGCTGTGGAGCCCGGACTCTCCCGGTCCGGTTCATCACCGGTTCAAGCCCGCCCGCCCAGATCCGCGCGACCAAGCTCTGCGCGGCTTCGGGGCGGAACCTCGGGATCCGCCGCAAAACCCGCCCCGTGCGGTGCCGCGCGGTCGAGGGCCGCATCAGGAAGGAATGACGCCGTGACGAAGGTTGCCATCAACGGGTTCGGACGCATCGGCCGCAACGTCCTGCGCGCGATCGCGGAAGCCGGCCGCAGCGACATCGAGGTCGTGGCGATCAACGATCTCGGCCCGGTGGAGACCAACGCCCACCTGCTCCGTTTCGACTCCGTGCACGGCCGCTTCCCCGGCGAAGTCGCGGTCGACGGTGAATTCCTGGTGGTGAACGGCAAGCGGATCAAGGTCACGGCCGTGCGCAACCCGGCCGAGCTGCCCCATCGTGACCTCGGCGTCGACATCGCGCTCGAATGCACCGGTATCTTCACCGCGAAGGACAAGGCCAAGGCCCATCTCGACGCCGGTGCCAAGCGCGTCCTCGTCTCGGCGCCCGCTGACGGCGCCGACCTGACGGTGGTCTACGGCGTGAACCACGACAAGCTCACGCGCGAGCACCTCGTCGTCTCGAACGCCTCCTGCACCACCAACTGCCTGGCGCCGGTCGCCCAGGTGCTGGACGCGGCAGTCGGCATCGAGCGCGGCTTCATGACCACGATCCACTCCTACACCAACGACCAGCCGTCGCTGGACCAGATGCACAAGGATCTTTATCGGGGCCGCGCCGCCGCGCTCTCGATGATCCCGACCTCGACCGGCGCCGCCAAGGCCGTGGGCCTCGTGCTGCCGGAGCTGAAGGGCAAGCTCGACGGGACCGCGATCCGCGTGCCGACCCCGAACGTTTCGGCGGTGGATCTCGTCTTCACGGCCAAGCGTGCCACTTCGGTCGAGGAGATCAACGAGGCCATCAAAGCCGCGGCCGCGGGCCCGCTCAAGGGCGTGCTCGGCGTGACCGACCGGCCGAACGTCTCGATCGACTTCAACCACGATCCGCACTCGTCGACCTTTCATCTCGACCAGACCAAGGTCATGGACGGCACGTTCGTGCGCATCCTGTCCTGGTACGACAACGAGTGGGGCTTCTCGAACCGCATGGCCGACACCGCCGTGGCGATGGCCAAACTTATCTGAGTCGGCTTGCGAATGGCCGCCGTCCCGTGACAGGACGGCGGCCATTCGCCCGATTGGGCGGTCTCACCACGAACCGGGAATTCGCCAGGGATGACCGACGCTCCGCAGGCCAAGTCGACCGCAGCGACCGCGACCTCACCGATCACGACCGCGCCGAATACGGTGCCGCCCGCGCCGCTTCCGGCCCCGCCGGCCGCTGGGGCACCATTGCACGCCCTTCCGACCAATCAGCTCTTCGATCAGCTCGCGCGGATCGAGGACAAATGTTCTCGGATTGAAGACAAGTACGCCCGGTCTGAAGCGCTGCTGTCGCGCGTCGAAGACAAGGTCGAGACTGCCACCAGCCGGATGAATGAATCCGCGCGGCAGACCGACCTGGCGGCCCTGCGCGCGGAGATGCGCGGGATCGCGGAGCGGACACGCCGCCTGCCCGGGACCGGCGCCCTCGTCCTCACGGCCGTGATCACCGCCATCCTGACCGTCGTTCTGATGATCGCGGTCCAGCGGCTGAATCTCGACCGGCTGCTGCCACAGCGGGCGACGATCGGGACGACCGTCCAGTAACTCACTGACCGATACAGGACCGCATGAGCGCCTTCCGCACCCTCGACGATGCCGGCTCCCTCAAGGGCAAGCGGGTTCTGATGCGCGTCGATCTCAACGTGCCCATGGAGAGCGGGCGCGTCACCGACGCGACCCGCATCGTGCGCGTGGCGCCGACGATCCGGGAAGTCGCCGGCCAAGGCGCGAAGGTGATCCTGCTGGCGCATTTCGGCCGACCGAAGGGCAAGCGCGAGCCCAAGGATTCCCTGGAGCCGGTGGTGCCGGCGTTGGGTGAAGCGCTCGGGCGTACGGTGGCCTTCGCACCCGACTGCGTCGGCGAGGAGGCCGCGAAGGCGGTGGCGGCGCTCAAGGACGGCGACGTACTGCTCCTTGAGAACACCCGCTTTCACGCCGGTGAGGAGAAGAATGAGGCGGCCTTCGCGGATGCGTTGGCAGCCAACGGCGATGTCTACGTCAATGAAGCGTTTTCAGCGGCCCACCGGGCCCACGCCTCCACGGAGGGGCTTGCGCACCGTCTGCCGGCCTATGCCGGCCGCGAGATGCAGGCTGAACTCGAGGCCCTGACCAAGGGTCTGGAGGCGCCGCAGCGCCCGGTGATCGCGCTGGTCGGCGGCGCCAAGGTGTCGTCCAAGATCGATCTCCTCGAGAATCTCGTCGCCAAGGTCGACATGCTGGTGATCGGCGGCGGCATGGCCAACACCTTCCTGCACGCGCAGGGCATGGCGGTCGGCAAGTCGCTCTGCGAGAAGGATCTCGCCGGGACCGCCACCCGCATCCTGGCGGCGGCCGAGAAGGCCGGCTGCCGGATCATCCTGCCGGTGGACGCGGTGGCAGCCACGGAGTTCAAGGCACAAGCACCGCACGAGACGGTGCCGGTGGATGGCGTGCCGGACACCAGCATGATCCTCGATGCCGGGCCCCGTTCCGTCGCCGAGATCAACGCCGCCATCGACGGCGCGAAGACGCTGGTCTGGAACGGTCCGCTGGGCGCCTTCGAGCTGGCCCCCTTCGACGCCGCCACGGTGGCCGCCGCCAAGCACGCGGCGTCGCGCACCAAGGCAGGCCAGCTGGTCTCGGTAGCGGGCGGCGGCGACACGGTCGCGGCCCTCAACCACGCTGGCGTGGCACAGGATTTCACCTACGTATCAACCGCTGGCGGGGCTTTCCTCGAATGGCTCGAAGGCAAGGCCCTGCCGGGCGTGGAGGCCCTTCGCGGGAAGGGGTGAGCGCAGCGCTCCGTTCTCCTCCCCGGGCGCCGCGACCCCATTTATACTCCCGGCCGTCAACAGCCGGGGAGCCGAGTCGACGAGTGACATCGTGGAGAACACCAACTTCGCGATCCGGACGCGTTTCCAGGTACGTCACGCAAGCCCGCCGGACGAGACGGTTTTGCGCTTCGACAGGCGTGGTTGGCTCGGTCTTGAGATGCGCAAGGATCGGCCAGGAATTTCGGCAAGCCGGTCGGCGAGGTCGAAGAAAGTGTCGCGGCTTTGGAAAGCTCGGCCAGCCGAAATTTATCCGGTGTGAAATGCTCAGTTCTGCCTCGGAGATTGACCCAAAGCGACGCTCTCGGCAGACCGGCACGATAAGGCTCAGCTGAGCGCGCGCGACGCGACCGGCAATCGGCCAGACGACCACTCGGCAAACAGGAAGACAGTCACGATGGCACGCATCACCCTCCGACAGCTCCTGGATCACGCCGCCGAACACGAATACGGCGTGCCCGCCTTCAACCTGAACAACATGGAACAGGGGCTCGCCATCATGGCGGCCGCCGACGCCACGGATTCCCCGGTGATCCTCCAGGCGAGCCGCGGCGCCCGCGCTTATGCCAACGATGTCGTGCTGGCCAAGCTGATCGACGGCCTCGTCGAGATTTACCCGCACATCCCGGTCTGCATGCATCTCGACCACGGCAACAACGAAGCGACCTGCGCCACCGCGATCCAGTACGGCTTCACCTCGGTGATGATGGACGGCTCGCTGAAGGCAGACGGCAAGACCCCGGCCGACTACAACTACAATGTCGAGATCACCCGCAACGTCACCAAGATGGCCCATTGGGCCGGCGTCTCGGTCGAGGGTGAGCTTGGCGTGCTCGGCTCGCTGGAGAGCGGCCAGGGCGAGGCCGAGGACGGCCACGGCGCCGAGGGCACTCTGAGTCACGATCAGCTCCTGACCGACCCGGACGAGGCGGTGAAGTTCGTCGAAGCCACCAAGGTCGATGCGCTGGCGGTGGCGATGGGCACCAGCCACGGCGCCTACAAGTTCACGCGTCAGCCCGATGGCGATGTGCTGGCGATGAACGTGATCGAGGAGATCCATCGTCGGCTGCCGACGACCCACCTCGTCATGCACGGCTCCTCCTCGGTGCCGCAGGACCTGCAGGACATCATCAACCAGTATGGCGGCCAGATGAAGCCGACCTGGGGCGTGCCGGTGGAGGAGATCCAGCGCGGCATCAAGCACGGCGTGCGCAAGATCAACATCGACACCGACAACCGGATGGCGATGACCGGTCAGATCCGGAAGATTCTTACCGAGAACCCCTCGGAGTTCGACCCGCGCAAGTACCTGAAGCCGGCCATGGAGGCGATGACGAAGCTGTGCAAGCAACGCTTCGAGGAGTTCGGCACGGCCGGCAAGGGCTCGAAGCTCCGGCCGATCTCGGTCGCCGAGATGGCCAAGCGCTACGCCAGCGGCGCACTGGACCCGAAGATCGGCGCACGCTGAGAGTGATTTGGCCGTCGCGATGAGCAACAGCACGCGTCTCGCCCTGCTCGGGCCCCACGGCTTGGATGCAGCCGGCACGGAGGCGTTCGTGTCGGCCCTCCGGGCCGCCTGCGCCGCCGGTGATGTCGCAGCCGTGATCCTGCGTCTCGCCGCGACCGACGAGCGCGGGCTCACCGCGCAGGTCAAGCAGGTGGCGCCGGTGGCGCAGGAATACGGTGCGGCCCTGGTCGTCGCTTGCCCCGGCTTCACCGGCAATCTCGCTACGGTTGCGATCCGGGGCGGGGCCGACGGTATCCACGTCGACAAGCCCCGCGACTTGCAGGATCTTCGCGGTCGCCTGCGGGACGGTCGCATCCTGGGTGTCGGTGGAACGGAGACCAAGCATACCGCCATGGAGGCCGGTGAGGCGGGGGTCGACTACGTGATGTTCGGGGGGCTGTACCCGGATGGTGCGGCGCCCGATGCCGAGACCGTACTCGCGCGTGTCTCCTGGTGGGCGGAGATTTTCGAGACGCCCTGCATCGCCGTCGCCGCGAGCGCCGATGCGATCGGTCCCCTGTCGGAGACGGGCGCGGAGTTCGTCGGGCTCGAAAGCGGTCTCTGGCTGGCCGATCCGGCCGCCGTCGGGCAGGCGCAACAGGCGCTCGCGCAGGTGCCGGCGCGATGAGGCCGGATCTCCGTCCCGCGCTGGCCGTCGTCGGCGCACTGTTGGCGCAGTCGGCTTGGGCCGCCGGTCCGAGCGATCCGTCCATGAGCACGGTATCCCCCCCGCGATCGGCGAGCGCGGTGCCCGGCCAGAAGCCGATGCCGGAGCTGCCGACCCCCTACACCCCGAACTACACCCGTGGCGCCGTCCCCCCGGCCAGCGGCCAGCCGGCGGATCTTGCCTACGGGGCGTACCAGCGCGGGCAGTACGTCACGGCCTTCCGGGAGGCGACCAAGCGCATCGCGGCCAACCCCAAAGACGCCGCCGCGATGACGCTCCTGGGCGAGTTGTACAATCAGGGTCTTGGGGTGAAGCAGGACCCGATCAAGGCTGCCGATTGGTATCGCCTCGCCGCGGCCCAGAACGATGCCGCCGCGATGTCGTCCCTCGGTCTGATGGCCCTCGACGGCCGCGGCATGGCGAAGGATCCGAAGGTCGGCCGCCGCTGGTTGGAACAGGCCACCGCGAACGGCTCACCCACCGCGGCCTACAATCTCGGATTGATCCTGATCGGGACGGGCAGCCCTTCGGACGAGGCTGCGGCCGCCGCGCAGTTCCGCAAGGCGGCGGATGCCGAGATCGGCCCGGCGCAGCACGACCTGGGCGTCCTCTACCTTCAGGGCCGTGGCGTGCCGAAGGATGCCAGCAAGGCGGCGTCCCTGTTCCGGCGCGGCGCCGACAACGGCGATCTGGCCAGCGAGATCGAGTACGCGATCCTGCTTTTCAACGGTCACGGTGTGACCAAGGACGAGCGTTCGGCGGCCCGCTACTTCCTGCATGCCGCCTCACGGGGGAATGCGATCGCGCAGAACCGGCTCGCGCGGCTCTACGCCGTCGGGCGCGGGGTGACGAAGAACCCCGTCGAAGCGGCGGCCTGGAACCTCGCCGCGGCCGGCCAGGGCCTGTCCGACGCGTGGCTGGACCAGACCCTGTCGGGCCTCTCGACGGACGAGCGGGCACGCGCCGAACGGCTCGCCAACGAGCGGGTTGAGCAGCGCTGAGGCGCTATTCGTCGGCCTTCGACCAATCGACGCCGTGTTCCAGATCCGGCAGCAGCACCACGCTCTCCTGTTCGTTCGGATCGGTCCGGGCAATCACGGCCGTGACCGGCTCGGTCCGGCTGCGGTTGTAGGGCAGGTGCGGGACGTCCGCGGCGATGTAGACGAACTCGCCGGCGCCCGCGATCGCGTGATGCTCGAGCTGCTCGCCCCAGAAGCAGCCCGATACGCCCGACAGGACGTAGATGGCGGTCTCATGCGATTCGTGCTTGTGCGCGTGGGCACGTTCGCCGGGTGGGATCTCCAGAAGTTGCATGTGCAAAGCGGCGGAGCCCACCGCTTCGGCGGAGATGGCGGGGCGGTAGAGATGCCCCTGCCTCCCGCGGAACGGCGCGCTCTCACGCACAACGCGCAGACCTGCTTTCGGCGTTTCGGAACCGGAGCTCATGGACCTTCTCCGACCTTAAAGGCAGCATCGACCGGGATCTGCATGCCGTTGACCAGCGCGTTGGTCTGGTTCGCCATGCCGACCACAGACAGGAACTCGCCATGTTGCGCCGGGGTCAAGCCTTTCGCGCGGGCCGCGGCCGTGTGCGAGTGGATGCAGTAGGGGCAGCCATTGGCGATCGAGACCGCGATGTAGATCAATTCCTTGGTCAGCGGATCGAGCGTTCCGGGGCCCATGACGGCCTTCAGACTGGTCCAGGTTCGCTCCAGCAGGGCAGGGTCGTGGGCGAGCCCGCGCCAGAAGTTGTTGATGAAATCCGAGCCGCGGGTCGTCCGGATATCCGAGAAAACCGCCTGGACCCGTGGATCAGCCTCGGCTTCGGCATCGCTCCTGAGCGTCACGGTCGCCATGGCGGGATGTCCTTCAGAGCTTGCAGGCGCCGTCCAAGGCGCGATTCTCGGCGTCCGAGAATAACCGCGAGCGGATGTGGAAGCGCTTCTCGCGGCCGTTCTCCAGCGAGAACATGCCACCGCGCCCGGGTACCACGTCCAGAATCAGGTGCGTGTGCTTCCAGACACCGAACTGCGAGCGGCTGATGAAGAAATCGGCGCCCCCAACCTGGCCGAGATGCACATCCCCATCGCCGACGATGAAATCGCCCACCGGGTAGCACATCGGCGATGAGCCATCGCAGCAGCCGCCGGACTGGTGGAACATGACCGGGCCGTACTCGGAGCGAAGCTCTTCGATCAGTTGCAGCGCCTTCGGCGTCGCGGTGACCCGCAGCGGCGTACCATCGGCGCCGACCTGCTCGGCGGTCGTGGCCTCAATTTTCGCATCCAGGCTCATACTGTCCTCCCCGGTGTGATTGTTGATATGCGCGTGCGGTGCGCGATTTCCACATTTGCGTCATCAGAACAGCCAAGCTGGTGCCGGACCGGCCGTATCGGCGTTTCCCATCGGGAACGCGCCCCGAACGGGCGACACGGAGAGCCCCACGGGCTGATCGCACCATGACTCCTCGAACCACCGCATCCTGTCTTGCCCTCATCCTCGCCACGCTGATGGCCGGGTCGGCCAGTGCCGATCCGCTCGCGCTCCGTGTTGAGCCCCGCGCGCAGCCGCTCTTCCTCCAGCATGCCTGGCGCGTGGCGGGAAATCCGAACGTCACGCCCGACAATCCGATGGGTGTCGTCGGCTGGGACGGGCCGCCCGACGACTTACCCAGCGTCAGCGCCGATGCCGGCCCGATGCCGCCCGGCTCCATCGCCAA
This sequence comes from Methylobacterium sp. GC_Met_2, assembly GCF_026540795.1. Taxonomy (NCBI): domain Bacteria; kingdom Pseudomonadati; phylum Pseudomonadota; class Alphaproteobacteria; order Hyphomicrobiales; family Methylobacteriaceae; genus Methylobacterium; species Methylobacterium sp. GC_Met_2. The sequence continues at coordinate 5,233 of NZ_JALNUM010000004.1, read as the reverse complement.
CGCGCCCTTCGAGGGCTTCGGGTACGGCGTCTATTGAACCGCCCGTTCGTCGCCCTGCTGCTCGCCGCGCTGGCGAGCGGCCCCGCCCGCGCACGTGAAGACGTCAACGCGCCGGCACGGGAGGCCGAGCTGGGCACCTGTCTGAACCATCCCGACTGGATCGCTCCGCCCGATACCGTGATTGCCGACAAGGCCGCGTTCTGCGCCTGCTACGCCGACGGGGCGGTGAAGGCGCGGCTCTGGGAACTCGAGAAGGCCGAGGCCAATCAGGGCGAGGAGGTTCGCCGTCCAGTGGCCGATCGCACCATCAGCCTGCACGACCGGACATCGGCTGCCATCGCCGTCTCCTGCCTGAAGCGCTGAACCCCGATAGGAAAAAGCCCCGGCCGCGAGGCCGGGGCTGAAGTTGTCGCGGGGGTTAACCCGGGCAGAAGCTCAGAAGAAGCCGAGCTTCTTGGCCGAGTAGCTGACCAGCATGTTCTTGGTCTGCTGATAGTGGTCGAGCATCATCTTGTGCGTCTCGCGGCCGATGCCGGACTGCTTGTAGCCGCCGAAGGCCGCGTGGGCCGGGTAGGCGTGGTAGCAGTTCGTCCAGACGCGGCCGGCCTGGATCGCCCGGCCGAAGCGGTAGGCGCGGGTTCCATCGCGGGTCCAGACGCCGGCGCCGAGTCCGTAGAGCGTGTCGTTGGCAATCGAGAGCGCCTCGGCATCGTCCTTGAAGGTCGTGACCGACAGGACTGGGCCGAAGATCTCTTCCTGGAAGATGCGCATCTTGTTGTGGCCGCGGAACACGGTCGGCTGCACGTAGAAGCCCTCGGCGAATTCACCGTCCTTGACGTTGCGCTCGCCGCCGGTGAGCAGCTGCGCGCCCTCCTGCCGACCGATATCGATGTAGGAGAGGATCTTCTCCATCTGCTCACCCGAGGCCTGGGCACCGATCATCGTGGCCGGATCCAGCGGCGAGCCCTGGGTGATCGCCTCGACGCGCTTCACCGCCCGCTCCATGAAGCGGTCGTAGATCGATTCGTGCACGAGCGCGCGGCTCGGGCAGGTGCAGACCTCGCCCTGGTTCAGGGCGAACATCGTGAAGCCTTCGAGCGCCTTGTCGAAGAAGTCGTCATCCTCGTTGGCGACATCGGCGAAGAAGATGTTCGGCGACTTGCCGCCGAGCTCCAGCGTCACCGGAATCAGGTTCTGCGACGCGTACTGCATGATGAGGCGGCCGGTGGTCGTCTCACCCGTGAAGGCGATCTTGGCGATGCGGGGCGAGGACGCCAGCGGCTTGCCGGCCTCCAGGCCGAAGCCGTTGATCACGTTGAGGACGCCCGGCGGCAGCAGGTCGCCGACGATCTCCATCAGCACCAGCACGGAGGCCGGGGTCTGCTCGGCCGGCTTCAGGACCACGCAATTGCCGGCGGCGAGCGCGGGCGCCAGCTTCCACACGGCCATCAGAATCGGGAAGTTCCACGGGATGATCTGGCCGACGACGCCGAGCGGCTCGTGGAAGTGGTAGGCCACCGTGTCGTGGTCGATCTCGGAGAGTGACCCCTCCTGCGCCCGCACGCAGCCGGCGAAGTAGCGGAAATGGTCGATCGCCAGCGGGATGTCGGCGTTCATCGTCTCGCGGATCGGCTTGCCGTTGTCCCAAGTCTCGGCCAGGGCGATCAGATCGAGGTTCTCCTCCATCCGGTCGGCCATCTTGAGCAGGATGCGGGCGCGCTCGGCCGGGGCAGTGCGGCCCCAGGCCTCCTTAGCCGCGTGGGCGGCGTCGAGCGCTTTCTCGACGTCCTGCGCGTCCGAGCGGGCGACCTCGCAGATCACCTTGCCGGTGATCGGTGACGTGTTCTCGAAATAGCGGCCGGCCGCGGGGGCGACCCACTGGCCACCGATGAAGTTCTCGTAGCGGGCCGAGAACGGCGACTTCACCTTGGAGTCACCGAGAAATTCCGGCTTGTTCATCGCTCTGTTTCCTCCATTGGCCCCGGCCTCGCGAACCGCGGCTCTTGGGCGTTCGCAGTGCGCCGGGCGGCCGCTTGGTTGGGCCGCATCCGATTCCGCGATGATCACAGCCAATGTCTTTTGGCGCGTCGAATCAAGGTGGACTTTTGGCCAGTGCGCGAACGCAAGGATCCTACGCCTTTCCGATCGCAATCGCGAGGGGCCAATGTTCTTCGGGATCAGCGACGGTGAAATCCGGAAATTTGCGAAGCTGCACCGACGATTGCCATGCGAACATTGCAGCATCCATACGCCCGCGGACCGAACGGCGGATCAGCGCGCGTGTCGTTCCACCGATCATCGCATCAGAGCGAATGGAAGCATCAGGGTCGCGAGCGGAAGGGCCGCTACGGCGGCGGTCCGCAGCGCTGCGGGCCGATAGGCGATCAGGGCGACCACGGCGAGCGCCGAGCCGGTGAGCGAGCCGATCCATTGGACCGGGCCGAAACTCCACCCGGCCGATGCAATCGCGGCTGCGCAGGACAGCCCGAGGCCCGACCAGCCCGCCGCGCGCAGTCCCCTGAGCCGCCGCCGGGACACCGGCGTGCGGAAGACTGCCCGATGGTGCCGATCCAGGCTCAAGGCCAGGGCGGAGAAACCCGAGAACGACAGCAAAAGGCTCAAGATCAGGGCCGATACGGTCACGCTTCGGCCGCCCTGTGGAGGTTCGCCCGGGACGGTTGCCGCATGGCTGCCCGCCGGCCAGCGAGCCGCGCCGCGAGAAGGAACAGCAGGCCGAGGAGCGCCATCGCGAAATCGAAGCCGAGGAACCGAAGCTCACCGACCGTCAATGAATCGCTGATCGGAATCGCCAAGAAGATCAGGGCCGGCACGGTCAGGGCCATCGTCCAAACCCGTTTCGGTGGGTAGAGCGCGGATGCCGCGGCCGCCAGCACCCAGACCCCGAAGAAAGCGCCGACCTCCCAGTCCGCCCGCGCGTCCAGAGAGACGGGCAGCAGCCGGTTGACGAGGAAATAGGCCGCAAGACCAGCGGGCAGCCCCGCGATGGTGCCGAGGTTGAGGATGCGGACGAGACGCAGGCCAAGACCCTCCGGCGCGGCATTCTTCGGCGCGCGGGCGACGGTCCAGAGCACGAGCCCGGTCGCCACCGTGGCGGCCCCCATGAGGCCGCATAGGAAGAACACGAGGCGCAGGGGCGCGGTCGCGAAATGCGCCTCGTGCAGCCCGACCATCACGGCGCCGGTCCGCGTGGCTGCGCCGGCTTCGCCGACCCGCCCGAGTTCCACGCCGGTGGACGCATCATAGGCGATCTGGGGGTGGAGATGGGCGAGGCCGGGCGGCTCCTCGAAATAAGCGGTGACCGTCGCGGCGGCGTCGCCCGGATGCGCAATCATCACGAGTTCGGGTGTCTCGCCGGCCGCCGCCATGGCCCGTGACACGATTTCGCCGAGGGGCAGCGCCGCGCCCGGACGCCCGGCCGGCGGGCGACCGGCGATCATGATGCCGGCATCGGCGTAGTAGCGCAGGATATCCCCGCGATAGGCCGTCTGCACCGCCCAGGGCATCAACATCGCCGACAGTGTGACGAGGCCCGTGTAGACGATCATCAGGTGGAACGGCAGCGCAAGGACCCCCATCACGTTGTGGGCATCGAGCCAGCCGCGCTGCGCCGAGCGGTCCCGTCGGAAGGTGAAGAAATCGGCGAAGATCCGCCGATGGGTCACGATCCCGGAGATGAGCGCGATCAGCAGAATCATCGCACAGGCCGAGACGATCCAGCGCCCCACGAGCGGCGGGAGGCTCAGCTCGTAGTGGAAACGGTAGAGGAAGTCGCCACCCTGCGTATCCCGGACAGCTGCACGTTCGCCAAATGCGGAATCGAGCAGCGCGTGATGGAACGGGCCGTTGAAACTCTGCCACCAGTAGACCTCGACGGCCGGGTTCTCGGCGTTCGGCAGCTTGATCGACCACCCAGCAGCATCCGGCATCGTCCTTTGGAGGAACGCGCCGGCGCGGGTCGCCGCAGCTGCGGGATCAGGTTTCGCCGCCGACAGTTCCGGCCGCATCCAGTGCGAGATCTCCGGCCGATAATAGCTGGCGGTGCCGGTGACGAAGATTGCGAACAGCACCCATCCGACCACGAGTCCGGACCATGTGTGCAGCCACGCCATCGACTGGCGGACACTCCTCGGCCGGCTCATGTGGCACTCCCGGTCTGGAACGCACCCGCGAGCCACAGGGTGACGGTCAGCAGCGCGGCCACGATCCCCAGAACCAGCGCGGCGCGTCCGACCGTCCGCGCGGCAAAAACCCAGATCACCACGGCCGCCATGATGGCGAAGCTCGCGATCAACGCGGCCGACACGGCCTCGGCCCTGGTGCCGGGCAGGACCACCGCAAGCAATGCGCTCGCCAAAGCAGCAATTCCGTAACCACCTGCACTTGCCAGGAGTACCCGCGCCGCCACCGCAAACCGATACGCGCGCGCCCTCCCTGAATGGGCGCCCACCGGACTGGTGCTCATAGCGCCATCTCGCGATTCCGTGATCCCATGTCCCGACCTAACCGCGGCCGGCGGAGGGACGCAACGCCTATGTTCCGGAACGATTCCAGTGAGGAATGAACGACTTGGTGCAGTTATAATTAGGACGCCGATCGTTGAGGGCGGCCTCCAACAAATCATGTCGGCGTCTGATAGAAATCAGATTACCCCGAACTGCCGGTCCGTCTCAGCGTCCAGACGGCGGAGCAGCTTGGCTCGACCCGGACGAGCGCAATGCCAGCGCGGCGTCCCGCGCGCTCGGCGGCAGATCCGCGCCCGGCCTTGCCAACGGCGACGGCGATTCGCCCCCGGCCCGGTCGCGCTCATGACCCTGGGCGTAGCCAGCGTTGATCCCGGCGTAGAACCCCGTGAAATCCTCAGCCCGCGCGCCACCGGCAACGACGAGTAGGAGAGCCGAGAGCAGGATGCGACGCATGGCAAAATCGCTGGCGAACCCAGAAACGAAGCGGGCGGCGGCTCCTCTTGGAACCACCGCCCAATCATCTTCGTGCGGATCGCGGCGGCGATGCGGCCGCGAAGCCTCAATCTTCGACGTTGATGCTCTGGGCCTCGCGGCCCTTTTGCCCATCGACCACAGCCAAGGTGACCTGCTGCCCTTCGGCCAGCGACTCGAGCCCGGCGCGGGACAGAGCCGAACGGTGGACGAACACGTCCTTGCCGCCGTCATTGACCGAAACGAAGCCGAAGCCCTTGGCCGGATCGTACCACTTC